>JBILKT010000171.1:0-3901 GCA_044376545.1 Alphaproteobacteria bacterium | reverse complement strand
AACTCATTGAAAAATAATGGTTTTTCAGAATTTCAACATTAAAGCCTATCGCGTAACTTATTGTTTTTAAAGGAATAAAATTCCTAATGCGATTGCCCTGCTATTTTGGTGCGATGTTTCGCGCAAAAATCTAAATTTTCTCCTCATACGTTAGTTTCGGGACAAGCTCTGAGTATGCAAGATCGTAAAAGGTTTTATGAAGACGTTAAGGGGGCGGCTGAATATCTTGATGTTCACAACTGGACACCCGTTTGCCGAGATCCCAAAGACGATAAGTTTTTAGCACTTGCAGTGGCAGGGATGGCAGATTTTTTGATTACAGGGGATCAAGATTTGTTGGCGTTACATCCCTTTCAAAAAGTTGCTATTGTGACACCCCTAGATTTTCTTGCGTTACAGACTGCCTAAATTTTTTTCGCTCCCCCCCCTTTACAAACTTGCGAAAATATGAGAGAGTTGAATTATAGGGTGTAGAGATATGCCCACGGAAAATAGACAAAGAATACACCGCCGCTTTCCTTGAGGAATGCGGCTTTTTTTATGATCATTTTTGGGAGAATCGCATGCCGCGCACTATTGTTGACGTGACCGATACGCCTGTGCCTGCAAAAGCAAAAAAAACTGTTGCCAAGAAAACAGTGTCGGAAAAAACGCCCGCTAAAACGGTGGAAAAGAAAGCTGTTAGCGCATCGGTGAAGGCCGACAAAAAGCCGCTGTCTGTAGAGCAGCTTTACGGATTTTTGGAGGCGATTGCCGAGGGCGAAGAATTTTCCGTTGAACAGCGAATGAAAGCAACATTGACGTTATTAAACAAAAAAGGGGAGTCTATGAGTGACAACGCATCTGATACAAAATCCCAAACGCATGAAGCGTTTTCCTTTACCCAAGAGCAGCTTGAAGAGCTTAGAGCCAAGGTCATGCTTAAAATTGCTCAGATCGATGGCAGGCTACAAAAGAAGAAGTCTGTTAAAAGAACTGACACCAAATGAACTCTTGGTGCTGGCACACGACTGGCGCTTTTGGGCACGTGCGGAGCAGCTTGCACCAAAGAGTGATTGGCGCATCTGGTTGATTCTGGCGGGGCGTGGTTGGGGGAAAACCCGCACGGGCGCAGAATGGGTGATTGCATGTGCTTCTGCGAATCCGTCTGCACGGATTGCTTTGGTGGGGGAAACTTTAGCGGACGCACGTTCCGTTATGGTGGAGGGTGAAAGCGGGATTTTGGCGGTTGCGCCTCTGTGGATGCGCCCAAAGTTTGAGCCGTCTAAACGGTTGCTGACGTTTCCCAATGGCGCGATGGCGACACTCTATAGTGCCGATGAACCCGAGCAATTACGGGGCCCACAATTTTCCCACGCCTGGGGTGATGAGCTGGGCAAATGGAATTATGACGCGAGTTTTGAGAATTTGCAGTTGGCGTTGCGGTTGGGAGAGCATCCACAACTATTGCTCACCACCACCCCGCGCCCAACGCCGTTGTTAAAAAAATTGCTCGCGCAAAAGGGCGTGGTGATTACACGGGGCACAACCTTTGATAATGAGGCGAATCTGCCGAAAGTGTTTTTGGAAGAAATTATCGCAGCGTTTGACGGCACACGGTTGGGGCGGCAAGAACTCTATGCCGAAATGCTGGAAGAAGTGACGGGCGCGTTGTGGACACGGCGCATGATTGAGCACGCACGGGTGCAGAAAATGCCTGTGATGCAGCGGATTGTGGTGGGGGTTGACCCTGCTGTGTCGTATAGCGCGACCAGTGCGGAGACAGGGATTATCGTTGCGGGCTTAGGACAAGATGGCGCGTATTATGTGCTTGCCGATGTGTCTAGCAAAATGTCTGTCGATACATGGGCAAAACGGGTGATTGCGACCTATCACCAATGGCAGGCAAGCCGCGTTGTTGCAGAAGTGAACAACGGTGGTGCGCTGGTGGAGCAGATGCTACGCGGGCATGCCGCCGACTTAAGTTATAAAGCCGTGCGGGCTTCCTATGGGAAATTGGCACGCGCTGAACCGATTGCCGCGCTCTATGAGCAAGGCAAGGTGCATCATGTGGGCATGTTCTCCCTTTTAGAAGACCAACTGTGCCAGTTTGATGGCACAGGCGCGGTTTCCCCTGATCGTTTAGATGCCCTTGTGTGGGCTTTAACCGAGCTGATGCAGGTGCCGAAGGGGCGGGGGAGTTATCGGATACGGGTGTTGTGAGGCAGCAGCTAGAAGGCAGCAGGCAACAGGAAAAAACTGATGCCTGTCACCAGATGTCTGATGCCTATAATCAAAGGAGTTTACAGTGTTTTCATTCTTAAAAAAACAACCCCCCCACACCAAACGGAGTGGGGCAGGCGCAGTGTTGTCGTATACCCAAGTGGGGCGGGCAACATGGACACCGAAACGCTATGACGCGCTGGCGGATGTGTCGTACGCGAAAAATGTCATTGCCTATCGCTGCATGAAAGAAATTTCGCAAAGTGCTGCGACCGTGGATGTGTTGCTGTTTCAAGGCGACAGAGAACTGGTGACGCACCCTGTGTTGTCGTTACTGAATCGCCCGAATCCCTCCCAAGGGCGGGTGACGTTTTTGGAAATGGTGTTTTCGCAACTGTTGCTGGCAGGCAATGCCTATATCGAGGCGGTGGAGAATGATAACGGCTTGCCGCAAGAATTGTGGGCGTTGCGTCCTGACAGGATGCAGGTGATTGCGGGCAGATATGGTTTGCCCGTGGGGTATGAGTATAGTGCCGCTGGACAAACCAAGCGTTGGGCGGCTGATGACGTGAGTGGGCGTTCACTCATTTTACATTTGAAGCAATATAACCCGCTCAATGACTGGTATGGGCAGAGTGCGGTCGAGACGGCAAGCTATGCCATTGACCAGTTTAATGCGGCCTCTGTGTGGAATCAGGCCTTGTTGCAAAATGGCTGTCGTCCGTCTGGTGCCTTGGTGGTGGAAGGCAAAGAAGAGGGGGATACATTAACAGAGGAGCAATATACCCGCCTTAAAGAGCAACTTGAAGAAAACTACACTGGCGCAATGCAGGCAGGCAGACCGTTGTTGCTGGAGGGTGGCTTAAAATGGGTGGATATGATGCTCTCTCCCAAAGACATGGATTTTATGAATATTAAGTACACAGCTGCACGGGAGATTGCGCTGGCGTTTGGCTACCCGCCAATGTTGTTGGGGATTCCCGGAGACAATACCTACGCCAACCAAAAAGAGGCACGGCTTGCCCTGTGGGAGCAAACAATTATCCCGCTGTTACGGCAGGTGCTGGATAGTATCAGTAATTGGTTGAGTCCGTATTTTGGCGAAGAGTTACGCCTCACTTTTGATGAGGATTCGATTAGTGCGCTCAATGCTAAACGCGAGATGCTGTGGACGCGCATTAATGCGGCAACGTTTTTGAGTGATGCGGAAAAGCGCATCGCCGTAGGCTATGAGCATCGGCAGAAAGGAGATTTTGTTGATATTTCGCACAGAAAACGGTAGAATGGAGGGGAAAAGGATGGAAATATGACCCTTCAAATTACCTTATCAGATACAGCGACAGCAAGAGTAAAGGAGGCGTTGGCAGGCAGTACAGGGTTGATGCAAACACCAAGTGATGTTGTGGAGGAGGCAGTACGTTGCTTTTTGTATACAACAACGGATCTGTCGGAAGAGCAAAATACATACTGGCGTGAGGAAATTGCACGGCGTATTGCAAGAATTGAGAGTGGAGAAGAAAAGATGCTTTCAATGGAGGAGGTTTTTGGAGATATTCTTGAGAATGAAGAAGATAAAGTCTTAAACAGTGATAAAAAACTGAAAAATAGGGATAGTGTCAATGCTGTTTAACAAAGATCCAAAACGCTGGGCAGCCGTGCGGGTGCGCCAAATGAGTGATGACAAATACCTATTTTTTCC
>JBILKT010000170.1:0-3906 GCA_044376545.1 Alphaproteobacteria bacterium | reverse complement strand
GACCGCGTGATTGATCGTGCCAGTTTGCTGCGCTTCATCTTTGATAATCGCGTTTTTCGTATCCAAAAACAGCAAGCGGAATTGTTCAGCGAGCTCAAAACCAATTTGCGCCCGATAATAACTAATTACTGTTTCGAAGGAGCGAATAATCGGTTGCGCCACAATGTCTTTTTCCATCAGGCGCAATGCTGCCCCCTGCACCGTTTTAAGGGCTGTGACAACAGTCTGTCCTACCCCCTTGATGCTCATAAGTTCTTCAGAGCTAGCACGCAATACTGCAGCATAATTGCCAAAATGGGCGAGTAAGTCTTTGGCAAGCGGCTTGGTATCGCGTTGCGGCAAGGCAAGGAACAGGAGGATTTCGAGCAATTCATAATCTGCTAATGCCTCTACCCCTTGGGTGAGGAATTTCTCTTTCAAACGGGCCCGATGCCCATGAAAATGGGGTTTTTGTTTAGCAGGCGATTCGACGGGCATTTCAATCATAGCCTATTATGCATAGCACTCTGATATGCTATAATCGAATGATTTTTTATTGCCAAGATGGCACAAGCGTATAAAAACTATCGAATGATAGAAAAATTGCAACTCTTCCCCGCCCCTCTTGCCTACGCTCGCCCGTCATTTGTGGCGGGCGTAGTACAAATGGGGATGACGGCAAACCCCGTTGAGAACCTTACTAAAGCGGTTGCTTTATTGCATCAGGCGGCAGATGCAGGGGTGCAGGTGGTGTGTCTGCCTGAGTTATTCCGCACACCCTATTTCTGCCAACACCTGAATCCTGCCTATTTTGACTATGCCGAACCCATAACAGGCGAAACCGTCACCACGCTGGCAAGCGTTGCGAAGCAGCGGAAAATTGTTGTGATTGCGCCATTTTATGAGCGGGTGGATTCGCGCCTCACCTATAACAGCGCGGCGGTGATTGATGCGGATGGCGCGGTGCTGGGCATTTACCGCAAAATGCACATTCCCCATGACCCGCTCTTTGAAGAGAAATATTATTTTGCAGCGGGTGACTTAGGGTTCAAGGTATTTCATACCCATTATGGAAATGTTGGCGTACTGATTTGTTGGGATCAATGGTTTCCTGAAGCAGCACGCGCCACGGCATTGCTGGGCGCGGATATTATTTTCTATCCCACAGCGATAGGCTGGCAACCTTCTGAAAAACCGGAATTTGGCGAATTACAACGCAGTTCTTGGCGTATTGGCCAACAGGCACATGGCATTCATAATCGGTGCGTGATTGCCGCTGCTAATCGCATTGGGCATGAAGTTTTAAGCGGTGAGGGCATCGAATTTTTCGGCAACAGCTTTATTTCAGGGTGCTATGGCGAATTACTCGCCAGTCTTGACCACACTACCGAAGGCGTAATTACCGCAACCGTAAACCCCGCCACCATTGAGCAATCTCGCCGCTGGTGGCCCCATTTTCGCGACAGACGAACAGATGCATACACGGGATTATTACAACGATGATACCTTCATATAGTATGCCCGCTGAATGGGCACCCCACAAACGCACGTGGATTACATGGCCACACAGCCGCAACAACTGGCCAAAAAAATTCGCGTCTATCCCGTGGGTTTTTGCGGAAATTATTCGACTGATAAGCGAAAGCGAGCGCGTAGGTATATTCCTACAAGATGAAAAAAGCAAAGCAAGTGCGCTTGCCATCTTAACCGCTTCGCATGTTGACACGACCCAACTGGATATTGTCATTCACGCCACAGATTTAGGTTGGGTGCGGGATTGTGGAGGGATTTACGTAACATCTGCAACGGGTGCTACCGCCCTCCTCCATTGGGTTTTTAACGGCTGGGCAAAATATCGCGCCCATAAAAAAGATGCTGCCGTGCCGCCTGTCATGGCAGGAATTTCTGGCGTTCCTCTTGTCCAGCCCACCCATAAAGGGCGGCATGTTGTGCTGGAAGGCGGATCGATTGATGTGAATGGTGCGGGTGTGTTGCTCACCACCGAGGAATGTTTGCTCAGCGACACACAACGCCGCAACAAAAGCTTCACGCAAGAAGATTACGAGTCTGTATTCCAAAAATATTTAGGCATTACACAAACAATTTGGCTAGGGCGTGGCATTGCAGGCGATGACACCCACGGGCATGTTGATGATATTGCCCGTTTTGTTAATGAAAATACGATCGTTGCTGTGCGCGAAGTAGACACCTCTGATGCAAACTATCCTGCTCTTGAAGACAATTGGCAACGTCTACAGGCCGCACGAAACCTAGACAACAAACCGTTTACCGTGGTTGCCCTACCCATGCCCCGCCCTGTGTTATTTAACGGCGAAAGACTGCCTGCGAGTTACGCCAATTTCCTCATTACCAACACAACCGTTATTGTGCCTATATTTCATGATGCGGCGGATAGTGAGGCGTTACGCATTCTCTCCGCCCTGTTCCCCACCCGCAAGGTTATCGGGCTGTTTGCACGCGATTTGGTATTGGGCTTAGGCACGGTGCATTGCTTGACGCAGCAGGAGCCGTTTGGGGCGTAAGATTTTTTTCGAATGCTCCAGACAACGGAACTCCCTAGCTACTCTTCAAGGCAAGAGGCACTAGGGAGTTACGAATGTCGTACCGCAGTGTAATAGACCTCTTGACGAAACACCGCAATGTTTATACAAAACGTCTCCTTAGAGAATTTGGCGGGCGTAGCTCAGTTGGTTAGAGCGCGAGATTGTGGTTCTTGAGGTCGGGGGTTCGAGACCCCTCGTTCGCCCCATGTTTTCCAAGGATTTCAGGGTTCTCTGATTTTAGCCGTTTTGCTCTAGGTAGCAAATAGGTAGCAGTAGAAGCAAAGTCGGTTTGTTATAGGGTGCTATTTTTGCGCGTGAGTTCCCACGCAACATTCACAGTTAAATCACATTTTTTATGTGATTCTCTCCTCCCCCTTTTTTTATGGACTCACAAAATTTTATGAGTCGAGTAATCAAACGCCTGCTCTTTGATTTTTTGCCTTGCAATTTTTTGGCAATCCCCCAAACGATATTTTCTAGTCATCAAAATTACAGGGCGAGGGCAATATAGTGCTCTCGCAGTGAAAGTTTCTTTATGTTCAAAATCCTGCTTATTGTCGCTCTCTTATTAGGCTCTGTGCCCTTGCAAGTCCCGACTGCAAACGCGAATAATCTTGAGGGGGTCGAAAGCAATCCTGAATTTGCCGCTCTCAAACAAAAAGCAGAGCAGGGCGACAAAGTGGCGCAATCAGGGCTTGGCTCAATTTACGCCTTCGGGAAAGGTGTTCCTAAAGACTACAAACAGGCAGTTTTCTGGTTAACCAAAGCCGCAAATCAAGGAGATGCAAGAGCACAAGGTCTCCTTGGTTGGATGTACGATATAGGACAAGGCGTTCCTAAAGACTACAAACAGGCAGTTTTTTGGTTAACGAAAGGTGCAAATCAAGGGCTTGCAATAGCACAAAACATTCTTGGCATGATGTACAATGCTGGCCATGGCGTTACTAAGGACTATAAGCAAGCAGTATCTTGGTACACTAAGGCAGCCAATCAGGGAGATGCAATGGCACAATCCAACCTTGGTGTGATGTACCAGTATGGGCAAGGTGTTACTAAAGACTATAAACAGGCAGCTGCTTGGTACACCAAAGCGGCAAATCAGGGATATACAGACGCACAATTCAATGTTGGTTGGATGTACGCTAACGGGCAAGGCGTTGCACGGAATTATGTTGAAGCCTACAAATGGTTCAACATATCTGCGTCAACAGGGAACAAGGACGCCATTAAAGCGCGTGATGAGTTAGAAGCTAAAATAACACCCGCACAAATTGCGGAAGGGCAAGAGAAAGCCACCGCGTGGCAGTCAGGAAAGTAAGGCATCAGCGTCAATCAACCAACAACAACTCGCGTTGTTGAATTG
>JBILKT010000032.1:0-12104 GCA_044376545.1 Alphaproteobacteria bacterium | reverse complement strand
GAGCTATTCTCTGGCGCAGGTGGCTTGGCTTTAGGTCTTTGTAAGGCTGGGTTCAAACACGAGCTACTGGTAGAGCGAGATACCGATTCCGTAAATACGGTTAAAAGCAATGCCAACGATATCACTGCTGACTGGAACATTATTGAATCCGACATCCGGCATGTTGGCTTTACCGAATATGCAGGAAAAATCGATCTGGTAGCTGGTGGACCGCCTTGCCAACCGTTTTCGCTCGGCGGCAAGCATCGTGCATACCTAGACGACAGGGACATGTTTCCCCATGCCGCTCGCGTAGTGGGAGAGACGAAACCTAAAGCCTTTGTGTTCGAAAACGTCAAGGGTCTGTTACGAAAAAGCTTTGCTACCTATTTCGAATATATCATTCTCCGACTGACCTATCCAGAATTAGTCCCTGCTGAAGGCGAAAGTTGGCTTGATCACTTAGCTACACTTGAAGGCATTCACACCAAAGGAAATTATAGGGGGCTAAAATACAATGTGGTATTTCGGCTCTTGAACGCGGCTGATTATGGCGTGCCCCAAGTTCGCGAGCGTGTGTTCATTGTGGGGATTCGGAGTGATTTGAATTTATCATGGTCGTTCCCCGAACCGACACATTCTGAACATGCTCTCCTACACAGCCAGTGGATAAGTGGCGAATATTGGACTGAACATAATATTGACATTCCCCCATCACTTAACGAATTCCCCTCTGACGTTAGAAGCCGCACCAGAAATTGCAACAACATTGCGGACTTATTTGAATCTCCATTACAGCGTTGGAGAACAGTGCGTGATGCTATAAAGGGTCTGCCTGACCCGCAGGGTACAGAATCATTGAAATTCCTTAATCATAAATTCCGTGGTGGCGCACGGATTTATCCTGGACACACTGGCAGTATCTTAGACTATCCGTCTAAGACCCTTAAAGCAGGAGATCATGGGGTTCCAGGTGGTGAGAATATGATTCGTTTTTATGATAACACTGTTCGCTATCTTAGCGTACGTGAGAGTGCGCGAGTTCAAACTTTTCCTGACGATTATGCGTTTTCTGGATCATGGACGGAATCTATGAGGCAAATAGGTAATGCAGTGCCAGTAGATTTGGCTAAAGTGATAGGAAAAAAGCTGTCTACACTATTGGCTTCTGAGACTCAGGAGTTAATGGCTGCGTAGAAATCTCTAGGTAAAAAATCTAAAAATTCTCCAGTAAACTTAGTAGATCTTGACTGCTGTCTAGCTTATCTTCTGATTTTTGCCATACATCATGTCTTACATAAACATAGGAACCGATATTCGAACCAGTCGGCACTATCCCCATTTTCGTCAGAATCTCACGCAGATCTGTATAGCAGGTTGCAGAATCCTGCTCCCAGTCCGAAGCCCAGCATCGCCAGAAGTGCCAGCCGACGCGCTCCAAGTCTTTCTGCCGTTTTACATCCTGTGCGTAACGGTCAGGGCCATGGAATTCGTCACCGTCCAATTCAATAGCCAGACGGCGGTCGTTTTCGCCTTCCACGACAAAATCTATGCGACGCAACCCTACAGGGTACTGAGGAATCACCCGGTATCCATCGGCGACAAGAAGTCTGAATACTTTTCGCTCAAATTCTGATTGGCAGAGCTTGATCAAATCGCCTTCAACGTTCACCCCACTCATGGGGTCTTTGAAATGCTGTATTAGCAACGAACGCAGACAATTTGGGTTTAAATCGGTTTCCGTAACGCTGCGGACAAGGACAAGCCTGTCTCTTGCCCGGCTGACGGCAACGTTGAAACGCTGTTGGTCGCCGCGTGTCGTCAACGCCCTGCACTGTCTGGGTGAGGCAACCATGGACAAAAACACGATATCGCGTTCTTGCCCTTGAAAATGACGAGCATCCCCGCATAAAATATCGTGTCGTTCAAATTCCTCAACGGTTAGCTCGTCACGTAGGCGACGGTCAATATGTGCAGCCTGCTGTGCGCCTGTAAGAGAAATAACTCCAATGGATCGGCCAGCACATTGTGCGTCTTTCACAATGTCGTAGATATGTTTAACGATGCAGTCTGCTTCCTCATAGTTGATATTACCATCGGTTTTCGCTCCATCCTTAACCAAAATATCAATAAGAGGCGGATCAAGACGTTTGTCTGCATCCGGCAGGCGAAGCGGAATAAGCGGTTCGCTATAGAAATTATTGGAGCAGAATCGGATGATCGGCTCGACGCAGCGGAAATGTTCTCTCAGCATCAAGCGCTGACCGGGAATCATCATGCCAACCAGATCATAAAGGGAGTTTTGCGGATGGAAGCTGTCACGGTAGGGGTGTGTATACAGATACTGATCGCGTAAAGCGGTCAGCTTGGCTTCTTCCGTACCAACAGTTTCCGGCGAAACCTGCCTGTCATCCCCAACTACCAGCAACTGTTTACCCCGAAGGATCACTGGAAACGTGGTGATGTCGGACTGGGAAGACTCGTCGACTACCACCAGATCAAACACCCCCAGTTTTGCCGGGATCTGCTCTGCAATCCGGCTTTCCGGCATAATCCAGCAGGGAATCGCATCATAGCACTCCCCTAAGGCATCTTGCGCGGTGCGCCAGTGAACAACACTTCGCTTGCCCATGATGTTCTTTCCAACCTTGCGCAACGCCGTCGTGTAGCGCGCCAGCGCGGACGCAGTGCGTTCCGTGAGATTCTTCTTAATCCCTAGATAGGTGCGCAACAGGATTAGTTCTTGGAACCGAGCACGAATGTCTTGTTCCAATTGCTCACGCTTTGCGGCCAGCTTTAAAATTTCATCTCGACTGGGCAAGCTCTGGACAAACCCCAATGCGCGGGCATGATCCCAAGCTAGGCGCCAAGAACCAGGAAGAAGCTGGTCTTGTTGTTCTGTAGCCGGGTGGGTACGGAGAGCATTTGACCACTTGGAAGCACCATTCTCCTCGATACGCTTCGTCAAAACCCTGACGTCATCCAATAGTGCTTTTTTGTCGGCCAGTTCTATCAGTCGCCGTCTGAGTCCGCGCCAAGTCTCTCCTACGGTTTCTGGTTCCTCATTATTCCCAAGCCTTGCTGCAAAGGCAGAAAGTTCTTCGAAAACAGGCCCTGTACCTTTATGACTAAGCTGCAGCAGATGCTGGGGAACTGCTTTGGCTGCCTTCAACTCAGCGTGATTGCGCCAGCGTTGAGTGGCTTCAAGAACAAGATCAAAGTCCTTCCCAAGGGTGGGAACTGCAGGATGATCAATACCCCAAGGAAACAGGGTTTTTACTTCGGAGACAACCTTGCGCCATATCTCAGGAGACAAGTTGGTGAAGTTCAGCAAGGGGCGCATTTTCTTGAGCGCGGCTACGGCAACATTGAAATCTTCTGGCAGCGCAGGCAAATCAAATTGCAGTGCGGCGGCATTCCAGTGGTTAATCAGAGGACGCAGGTTGCGTTGATGAGTGGCAAAATCACTAATGTACTTCCAGTCTTGTTCTGACGCAGGGGCAAGACCGCGAATTTTAATGGTAGCGAATCGCGTTTTAGCTTCTCCTTTGAATAGGCTGCTGAGGCCAAACGGTTTTTTGCCGGCTGCTGCTGCACTGAGTGCCTGAATCATATCGGGGTCATGCAGATCGACCTCACCAAGGTGGATGCTGCGCACGAGGTGCGCTTCCGTTGCATCAAACCATTCGCAAATCTCTTGAAACAGCGTCTGTAAGGCAATTCGCGCCTCATCACTAAGAGTGCCATGCAACCAGGAGCGGGCTACCGTTCTAAGCGATTCCACTTTTTCAAGATCATGCCGGATCGTCGCTGCCAGTTCTAATTGTTCCGCCAGCCAATTCATTCTGTTTTTAAAATCTGCAGTTACTTCAGATGGTTCAGGAAGTTCTCCTCCCTGCAGTAATCGCTCGATGGAAGCCGCACTGCGGATCTGTTCGTGGGCAGCTTTGATGGCAGGCACATCCGGTAAGGCGGCAAGCCCTTCGGGCAATTCTTCTGTTGCATAGACAATTGCATCGCCAAGATCGCGGCGCAACTCCCGTAACCGCGCAATCTCATTATCACCAAATCGTGGGTCGAAACTTTCTTCAATGCCCAGAACATCAGGGAACCACGCATAGGCGCTAGCGTTCTCCACAACATGACGGACAATATCCGCAGGAAGCAGCAGTTCGCCACGGTGCGGCACCTTGGACATCTGGCGCCTAGCATGTTCAAGAAGAGCCGTATCAATCCGGCTGACTTTCTCTTTCATGCCATCAACGGCTTTATGGAGGCGCAGCACCTCCTGTTCCGCTGTTTTCCGGTCAAGGCTTTGAGCTTGGTTGGTGATGACGGTAATAGCGTCTTCAACCTGCTGCTTGCTATCTGTATCATTGCCAAGTACCGCCACTGTCAGTTTTCGCAGGTCTTCAGGCAGTTTGGTGCGCACGGCTGTCAGTGCATGTGCGGTACGTGCCGTTACCAGCACCCGCCGTCCAGTTGCCATGTAATGGGCGATGATATTGGCAATCGTATGGGACTTACCAGTGCCGGGCGGCCCTTGAACGCAGACAGCCTCGCTTTTCTGTAACAGTTGGATGATTGCTGCTTGCTCATCGTTGTGTGCCAAGGGGAAGAAAGTCTGCTCTTGGGAACTTTGTTGAGGTATTGAAAGCGATGAAACGCTATCCCAATCTGAGGAAGAAAAAGTCGTTCTATTGAGGTCAAGCCCATTTTCCGAAGCATCACGCGTGTTTTTAGGTGGCTCGGCAAAGCACCGCCCAGCGGGGGGCAAATCTTCATCTGGCGTTTTCTGAATCTGAGCAATCAGGGCTTCAATATTTTCAGCAAAGGGACGGGCTGATTTAGGCCGGATGTAGAGTGCCCAGGTATCCGTGCAGACCAGCGTGCGAACTGCAACTGGCAGACCACCCTCACTGGCTTCATAGGCAGCATTCGGGTCAAGTACAGCCGTCGCCGTTTGCGCAATCCGTTCATGGAGCGCTCGATTGAAAGGCAGCAGAATTTCCTCTGCTTCTTCAAGTAATGCCTTCAGCCGTACAACAAGATCAGCGGTTCCTGAAAAGCCGAGATGCTGAAAAGGTTGAATATTAACAGCAGACGAAGCTCCTTTGAGCAGGACATGCAAATGATATCCACCGCCGTCATGCAGCCAAATATCCAGCGGATGCTCAATCAGAGGAGAACGCAGCAGCCCTTTTTCCGTCTGCTGCAGACAAAATCCCAGACCGAGAACCAGCTCCCATGCTTCACTTTGCTGGTTCACCCGCTGGCGGATTTCGTAAAACTTCTTGTAAAGATCACGCCCCTTTTTTCGGGACAATTCCATTTCCAGCCAAGGTTTCCATTGATCCCGCAGGTAATCCGTGAAAGCGCCCCTTACTTCCGTAAATCGCTCCAGCCGTAGCAACGCGTCTACGTACGCCAGATTAGAAAGCGTCTGACCTTGCGGGATGCGGACATCTTCAACCTCAGCCAGTCCTGCTTCTACAAGATCACTGCCTTCTTCAGGAGATAGACGCACACTGGATAGCGGCTTCAATTGTGGCGGCAAGCTCAAACTATCGATCCGGACACCCTGTAAAAACGGTAAGGTGATTTCAGGTGGTGCAGGTGGCGTTGTTTCAGGAATACGCTTGATAACAAGCCATGGCAGTCCTTCTGGTGCGATGGAGGAATCACTGCCAGTTGATGGGACATGAATCTCTGTTGATTCAGGATCAAACGATACGTTCTCGTAAGCGTGTAGATCGGCCTCAGTGAAAAATCCTTCCTTGAGTCCGCCTGCATCCAGGATAATTTTAAGATCAGCCTCATTCAACGCCTTAGCATATTGTAGCAAACCAATCAGGCGCTCAGCAGTTTCAGAGTTGCTTTCTGTGTAATCTGTTTGTTTTTCATCTAACGCTAAATGCTGCAGAGGGCTGGTCATATTTATTTCTCATATTTTCGTCACTCTGTGCAGATTAAAGGCTTTGCGACCGACCTCCACAAATTTTGCACGAGAATAGCGTACCACATTCAAAAAAGCCAGTCTTACCTTTTTGTAAGGTATCAGATGTCATCAGCGCATATTGACAATAAAGACAATTGATTCTTGAGCGGAAAGCAATTAAAAGTACCGCATCGAAATCCTCCGAGAGATGGTTTCGAGCCGAAGGCGGTTTCCACCGCCATTTGACTGTTTCAAACCCAGTCTCCAAATTTCCCCCACCCACAAAAACCCCAGTTTCCGCCAGCCTTTGGCGGGTTAGCACTTGACCTTGTGCTTTGGTACGGTTTGCGCGGAAGCCCTTTCTTTTTCTCTGTTTGCGGTTTTGTCTCCGAAAGTACATGACTTCGCGGCTTGAAGTGCAGGTCAGCAAATCTGCCGTTTTTCGGGTTTTTGAGCACTTGAGTTCGACAAACAATCCCGCACTTCCACTTTCACAAAGAATAACGAAAACAAAAGAAAAACCCAGCAAACAACTGTGATTGTGTGCTTTTTAGCCCTGTTTTACTATGGGGCATGACCAGCAACCCCATTTACTCTGCTAATCCACTTGATGAAATCGCCCTGATTCTGACGGCGGGATTGCTGCGTCTGCGACAGCGGCAGCAAGAGACCGAACAATCCAAGGTTCTACTGGACTTAAGAGACGCTCCAAGCATGCATGGAGAAGAGACAAAAACAGGAGAATACCATGCATAACAATGTTTTGGCGCAAGTGGCAGGCTTGCCGAAGCTATCCGTGAAAGAACTGCAAAAGCTGTGGCACGATGTGTTCGGTGAGGAGCCGCGCTGTCTGCAAAAAACCTGGCTGGTACGGCGGCTGGCGTATCGCCTGCAGGAAATCGCTTATAACACCGATACAGCCAAGCTAGAAAAAGCTTACGAAGAAGCGGCAAAAGGTAAAGCCTGCCGTAAGCGCAACCGCAGCGACGATGTGTGGATGCCAGTTGCCGGCACGCGCCTCACTCGTGAATGGCAGGGGGAAGAACATCAGGTAACGGTACTGGTGGACGGGTTTGAATATCGCGGTCAGCGGTATCGCAGTCTCTCCATCATTGCCCGCACAATTACTGGCGTGCGCTGGTCAGGGCCGCGCTTCTTTGGCTTGAAGCGGGAGGCGGCATGAACAGCAAACAACAGCCCATCAAGCGCACCCGTTGCGCTGTGTACACCCGCAAGTCCACCGAAGAGGGATTGGAGCACAGGGCAATCGCATTAGGAATTTTATTCCTTTAAAAACAATATGTTACGCGATAGGCTTTAATGTTGAAATTTTGAAAAACCATTATTTTTCAATTGGTTATTTTTTCTAATGCAATCGCCCTGGATTGGAGCAGGAGTTTAACAGTCTTGATGCACAGCGTGAAGCAGGCGAAGCCTATGTTGCCTCCCAAAGACACGAGGGCTGGACGCTCGTGCCCGATTATTACGACGATGGCGGGTTCAGCGGCGGCAGCATGGAACGCCCCGCCCTTAAACGGCTGATGCGGGATATCGAGGCTGGTAAAATCGATGTGGTGGTGGTCTATAAGGTAGACCGCCTATCCCGCTCGCTGGCGGATTTTGCCAAAATTGTGGATGTCTTTGAGCGGCAGAATGTCTCGTTCGTGTCCGTCACCCAGCAGTTCAATACCACGACCAGCATGGGGCGGCTGACACTGAATATCCTGCTCTCATTTGCCCAATTTGAACGGGAAGTGATCGGCGAACGCATCCGCGACAAGGTGGCGGCCAGCAAGCGTAAGGGCATGTGGATGGGCGGTTCGCCCCCTTACGGTTATGATGTCATCGAACGGCGGCTGGTGATTAACGAAGCGGAAGCAACGGTGGTGCGCAAAATCTTCCAGCGGTTTTTAGTGCTGCGTTCTACCACAAAATTGACGGAAGAACTGCGGCAAGACGGTTGCCTCACCAAAACCTATGTCACCGGCAGCGGGCGACACAAGCAGGGACGGCTGATGGACAAAGGATTCCTCTACAAGCTGCTGTCCAACCCCGTGTACCTTGGTGAAATCCGCCACCGTGATCAGGTGTATCCCGGCCAGCATACCGCCATTATTGAGCGGGCACAGTGGCTGGAGATACGGCGAATTATGGAGGAAAATCCCACCGCTCGCGGCAATGCTGCACGGACGCAGAATCCTGCTTTGCTGCGCGGTCTCATCCGCTGCGGTGGTTGTGATTCGGGCATGACACCCACCCACACACGGCGGCACGGCAAACAATACCGCTATTACACCCCCAACGCCAAAATTAAGAAAGCCTGTAACAATTGCCCTGTCGGCAATGTCCCTGCTGGAGAAGTGGAAGAGATTGTCATGGCGCAGGTCAAGGCGGTGCTGGCCACGCCGGAAATGATCGTCAAAACTTGGCGAGCGGCGCAGCGGGATGGTGCCAGCATCACAGAAGCAGAAGCCGCCGATGCGTTGCGCTCTCTACACCCGCTCTGGAATGAGCTATTCCCAGCAGAACAAGCCAGAATCTTGCACCTGCTGGTGGAAGGGGTGGTGATTTCACCTCAGGGCGTGGAAGTGCGCCTACGCACCGATGGTCTCACCACCCTCACCGCTGAATTGACACCTGCCACCACTAGGGAGGCGGCATGAACACGCAGACAGTTTTGCAGGGCGGCATTCTTTCGGTGCATATTCCCATGCGCCTGAAACGCCATGGTGGGCGCAAGCTGATTGTCACCCCTGATGGCAAAGCCGTCACGCCGCCGCCTGCGCCAAAACAGGATGATACTTTGGTCAAAGCCTTGGTACGGGCGTGGAAATGGCAGAAACTATTGGATGACGAAAAATACCCCAGCATTGAAGCCTTCGCGGTGAAAGAGAACGTGAATCCATCCTACGTCTCCCGCCTGCTACGCCTCAACTTTCTGGCACCGGATATCAAACTGGCGATCTTGCAAGGTAATCAACCAAAAATACTGAACCTCAAGGCGCTGATGGAGCCTTTTCCTGATAATTGGGAGGAGCAGCGGCGCGTGTTTTGTGGTGGATAGAGTGTACGCAAAAAAAAGGGGGCAGCTACTGCCGCCCCCCCCTTTAAAAAATTAATCAGTCGAAATTGCTACGCGATGTTGTTACGCATCTTGTAGTCAGCAACTAATTCCTTAAGTTCGTTATACTCAACAAGACTAGGAGCCTTGCGAAGTAGAAACGCCATGGTTGCAAGTAGCGGATCCGCCATAAAGGCCAAGATCTCACCACCGTTACCTAGGCGACCCTTGTTATTGCGAGTAAATGAACCCCAAATAACGCGGATTTTACGAACTGTTTTTACACCATAGATACGGATAGCTTCTGCCAAGGAAATTTTTTCTTGGTTGCCCATGCATAAGGAGCACCCAGGAATTTCCCAACGGAAGTTTGCTGCAAAGCGTGCATCAAATGCGTCTTTTGAGTTGTCCCAAAAAACAAGGCCAATTGACTCAACTGCTTCACGCAATTTATCAACCAACCCCATTTGACGCAATTCAAGATCAATCTGAATAGCTGGAGGAGAATACCAAAGGCGATCCCCACCTACTTGACCATATTTTTCAATGTAGGCCAAAACCAAACAGACACTATCAACAAAGTGTTCCTTACGAGCAGTGCACGACAAGATTGCCGCTTCCTCAACTTCACGCTGCTCTGGAGGTACCATTTCGAGCACTTCAGAAAGCCGCGCTACATTGAGGTAGCTGTCACCTAAATCCCCACTTTCCGTCAACCCCGGCATGGTAACCAAAGGCTCAACATCAGAGGAATCAAGATCAATCTCAACACGGTGAGCGTATTGCGCTCCCTCATCTTCCACAGGGTTGACGGGGTTTGCAAGCCACTCTTCCATTTTGGCAACAAGACGGTTAATGCCTTCATCACCGCGTTCTGTTCCGAGCAAGCCTTTCCAGAAATCCACGAAGCCGCGAACTTCTTCGATAGCCAGTGCCAAGGGGGTGTAAATCCACTGAGCAACTGGACCATACTCACCCATTGCATTCATGATCTCAAACTTCTGTTCCGATGGCATTGCGTCTAGTCCGTAGATTTCGACAGCTTTACCATTCAAAACATTGTTCGTATCCGTCCGATCTACCAAACCCAACTCAATGAGCTTTTCGATCAACATCAATTGCAGATCACGAGGTGCGAATCGTGTCCAATCTCCCTTGAACTCGATGCGGATAGACTCCGGCACCGTGTAGGGGAAAAGACCAAACGCTGCGGCAAACGCTACCAACAGGGAGTCTGCTGGAAACGCAACACCAAAAACGTTGCGGGTATGACTGTCGCCGCCGATGATAAGCCACCCAGGAGCACTCATCTTCTTAAGCCAAGTGTGAATTACACCATCACCACGTTTCAACCCGATACCGCCACGTCCTTTGAAATAACTAGGCAAGGTTTCCCAGTTTTCCACATCCATACCTTTTGGCACAGCTGCGGTGTGACAGACAGATTGGAAGCCGACCGTCAGGAAACGCACGCAGGCGAGAAAGAAGTTCATCGCTAAGCGAGTGATGGTACCCGTGGTCTCTTGCGAAGCAACCAACTCGACCTTGAAGAGACCAACGCTTCCAGGAGCGACCCCTTCAGCACCTGCTTGGATGCCCAAGACTTTCTGAACTGCCGTGTACTTGCCGTTATGGCTTTCCACGAGACCAGGAAGACCCCAGTCATAAGCAGGCAAACTAAGCGCTTCACGAACCTTGTCCGTCAAGATACGACCAGCCAAGAAATTGACTGACCCGTTGCCTTGATAGTAGGTACGCTCTTCATCAGGAATAACGACGAGCTTACCGTTTTTAGTCTCACTAAATTGAGCTAGAATTGCACGAGTTTCAGCATTAACAATGGTACCCTCATCGGTATTAATGTCAACAATTTCACCCGTGTGTAGATTTTGCCAGTCCTTGCCAATAGTCAACGCCAAGGTATTCGTACCCAAGAGGGCATTTTTGCCCTTGCCGTCGAAGACAGGTGCAGCCATCAGACCACCGCGCCAGAAGCCAGGAATCCCTTGCGTCATTTCACCAATCCAGCGAATGGCATTCCATGGACCCGTTGCACGGGAAGAGCCACCGAAAGCCTTTTCGGTAAAGGTTAACAAGACAGGAACACCAGGATTTTCCGCCTTCAGTGCCAAAATCTCCTTAATCGCATTTGGCAAGACCTTTGAAAGCCACGCCAACGAATGCATCCAAAGATCAGCACGGGTGTGTGCCTCTGATGCAGGCGAGTGCGGCTCGGTGTTGCCGGCAGTGATACGATAGACAACGGCACGAATAGTTTTAGGCATTTTAGTGCCCTTAACAAACCATCCCGCGAGTGCCCAAGAGTGAATAACACTTTGAGCATAGGGATTGCAATTTTTAGACAATTCAAAAACGCGTTGCCAGCCGTCATAGACGAAGATCATGCCCTTGAGTTGCTCTACCGCCAACTCTGCCACTGACGAATCAGCAGAGAGAAAATCGACTAGGGCATCAAAAGCACTGCCACCAACCATACGACCGAGAGATTCAATCGCAGTTTCAGTGGTGTAACCAAAAACAGACAGACCTAGAGCTACTTCTTTGAGGAAAGCAGCTTTTACATTCGCAGCTGGAGTAGCAGGTGCAACGTTGTTTTCAAGAGCTTCAAACCAAAACTGACTTTCATCAGTTGGCTCTCCACTTAGAAAAGCAACTATCGCTTCTGCTAACTCCTGATCTTCAATCGGTTTGGGTGCAATTCCTTGATCACTACGCTGGATAGCATAGGGTGAAACTGCACGATCCACAAAATGGGCACGATATCGTGCCAAAAAATCGGAATCGAACATAGAATTTTGCTCCAAAAGGAACGAACCCGCATCACTTTTGACAGTGACCGGGATAAGTAGTATGAACCCCATGACGACCAAAACAGTCCCCACAAGAATGCTATATACCTACCCAAATTTTCCGCGCTTGCGAACAAGGGGTACTAAGAATCGTAGAATCCTTGCGGGTTCTAAAAATCGATCTGAAGGTTCGACAGCGTTCGTATACACTTTTTTGGCATAATGGAAAAAAAGGGGGGCTGGAAATAGGCTCTAACTAGTGCATAGTGTGGGTTTTAGAGGGAATAGAGATGAGCACGAATAAAAATGCCCGAAA
>JBILKT010000169.1:0-3919 GCA_044376545.1 Alphaproteobacteria bacterium | reverse complement strand
GAGAAAATCGAGATTTTTGTGCGAAAAATCACCCCAAAATAGCGGGATATACTGGTGTATTTTCCCTATTTTGGGGTGATTTTGCAGCCAAAAAGATCAATTTTAAACTTGTGCGTTAGTTTCGGGACAAGCTCTAAGAGCCCTACATTAGGAATGATTTATGATCTTTACGTCTACACAGAAAACCAAAAACGACTTTTATAAGAGTTTGGTAGCATATGTTGTTGTGGTGTCTGTGTCCATGAGTTTGGTGTTTTTAGTAACCTTTAAACATGATGATGATTATCAAAGGGCGTTGCGCCACTACCACGAGCAATCACAAGAAAAAGCAACGTTAGCAGCAAAAAATGTGGGGGATGCGTTTGCCCAGATTTATCAGGGTATCCGCACCATTAGCATGTTGCCCAGTGTTAAGAACATCGATAGATATGGCAAAAATTTGGATGCTAATGCGTGGGAATCGATTACACAAATTTACCGCAACATGGCGAGCAACGTTGCTGTTTCGGAAGTATATATCGTCCCTGTTGATTTGGATCCCGAACAACTCGATCCCACTACGGGTGGACTGCAAGAGCCTATTTTAATGTTTGATGGAAGTGATCTCAAGGCAGAATCAGCAGAAGAGGCCAATCCCCCTATTACCACGGTGAGTCAAGCATTGCTTGCGGGTGAAGTTGAAATACACGAATACCGCTTGCTGAAAGAGCAGATGACCTATTTAAAAGATCATTATGCGCATCAAAGTCTTGTTGATAAATTGAATTTACCGTTTATTGGCGGGCATGGTGTTCTCACCTGTGACAACACGGAATTTAAAACCACAAAGATTGATGCCGATCGTACAGGGATTGTGTTGTCTGTGCCGTTTTTCGCCCCTAATGGGACTCTTAAAGGCACAATTACGGCGGTTATTCGGAATAATATAATCAGAGATATGTTGCCCGCAAGTGATTATGCGTTGGTGAATACGGCATATAATTATGTTGTCACGTCTAAACAAAATGCACAGCTGGAAAAATCAGAAATGTGGGTGCAACAAAACAGGCCCGATCCAAGCTTGCTATTTTCCACAACGGTTCCTATTCAAACCACAGACACACGCAGTGCATGGTCGCTTTGGGTTGGCCATCCCGACGCTCTATTTTTGCAGAGCGATGATGCAAAAACCTTAAAGAACTTTAAGGCTGCGGGGTATGGTGTGTCGATACTCCTGACGGTGTTGGGCAGTATTATCATTGCTATTCTGCAACGCAGTAAACGTTCAATTCAGAAGATAGCCGATGTTTTTGAGCGGTCGGTAAAGCATGTTGTTTCTGATGTTACGGACTCCATTGCGCATATGCAATCTCATGCACAAAGTGTGACGCAAATTGCGGCGGATACAAAACGGCGTTCTGCGTCTGTGCGCACTTTATCGCAAGAAGCCTCTCAGGCCTCTTCACAAGTAGCATATGCCGCAGAACAGCTAACCACCTCCATCAAAGAAATTAGTGTGCAAACGCAACGTTCAAGCCATATTGCCAGTGAAGCTGCTGCAACAGCCAAAGATGCAAAGCGTGTTATTGAGTCGTTGGCGGAACAATCAAAGAATGTTAGTCAGATTATTGACGTTATCACAAACATTGCATCGCATATTAATTTGCTTGCTTTGAATGCCACGATTGAGTCTGCTCGTGCCGGCGAAGCGGGTAAAGGTTTTGCTGTAGTTGCCAGCGAGGTCAAGGACTTAGCAACGCAAGTTTCTAAAGCAGCAGAGCAAATATCCACTCAAATCAATAAAATGCAAGCCGCGTCTGCGTCATCAGTTGATTCTGTGATGCGTATTGGGGACATTATCGGGCAAGTCTCCGAGAGCACATCGTTGGTTGCAGCGGCAGTGGAAGAACAGTCCGCCGTGACAAATGAAATTGCCAGCAATATCGCCCATGCATCATCGGGGACACAAGAAATTTCAGATAATATTGAATCAGTTCGGCAATCAGCAGAACAGGCAGGCAACACGGGAGAGCACGTTTTTGAATCCGTGCGGGAGCTTAATAAGCAGGCGAACGCGCTCCAACAAAAAGTGGATGACTTTCTACAAAGTATCCGCACTGCTTAATCTACACCGCTCGCACCTGAAGATTTGCACAAACACGTTGCGAGCGGTATACCCCTGCTGGATACCGCAAAAATTTTTGGTTTCTTTTTGATTGACGATAGCGCGTTGTATCGTCAGAATAATACGCTTATCAAAAGGGTATAGCATGCAAAAATTTACGACTCTACAGGGCATTGTTGCGCCCTTGCCGATGATGAATGTTGATACAGACATGATTATCCCGAAGCAATTTCTGAAAACCATTAAGCGGACGGGACTTGGTGCGAATTTATTCCATGAAATGCGATTTGATTATCACGGTGCTCCTGTTCCTGATTTCGTGTTAAACAAACCCGCCTATACTAAAGCAGAAATTTTGGTAAGCGGCGCGAATTTTGGCTGTGGTTCTAGCCGTGAACATGCGCCGTGGGCGTTGCTCGATTATGGAATTCGCTGCGTCATCGCTCCAAGTTTTGCCGATATTTTTTATAATAACTGTTTCAAAAATGGTGTTCTTCCCATCGTGCTCGATGCGGCGATTGTTGACACATTGGCTGTTCAAGCCGCAAAAGAAGGCGCTACCTTCACGATTGATTTGCCCACCCAAACAATAACCGATGCGACAGGCAAAGCCATTCCCTTCACCGTGGATGCGTTTCGCAAGCAGTGTCTGCTCGAAGGCTTAGATGATATTGGGTTGACGCTACAAAATGAGGATAAGATCGCCACGTTTGAACAGCAGAGCAAACAACAAAAGCCTTGGCTTTGGGCTGCCTAACGCCACTGCTAACCTTTGTTGCTATAAGAACTCGTAATTACCCACTTAGCATGCCTTCTTGTTAAAAGGCACGGGGCACGAGGGGCTAGGCATTAGGGACGAGGAAAAGAAAGAGTATCAAAATAGTCCCTTCTTTTTCCTCGTGCCTAGCCCCTAGTGCCTAGATCCTCGTGCCCCGTGCCTTGAAGGGCTTTGTTGCACAAATAAACCCTACGGCTGAGCTTCCCCACTGCCTCTTACGAGGCAGTGAGTATAGTGTTTAAATCAGGCGGCTATTTTATAGGATTGGGGCATACCAAGGGCTGTCATTTTATTCATAGCGTTGATAATGAGCGCTGATTCTTGTTGTTGATTTTGTAATTTTCTGGCGGAGAGTTTGGGGGAGAAAAGGGTTTTTCTGCGGAACATGGCGGTTTCTGACAAACTTCGTTCGTGATAGCCTGTCTCTATTTTCCATTGTTTTCGGGCATCCTCGTTGCCGCCTAAGGCTTCAATACGGCGGATGGCAGCGTCTCTTGGGCTTAGGGCAGGATTGTATGTAGAGGTGATAATCTGCGGGCATTGCACCACGGCGCCTTCACGCGGGGGAATTTTTGGAATGGCTTTTACCTTTGCTATCGCCTCATAACAGCCCGTTGTGTCATATGCACCATCAGCACTTACTGCTGCAAGGGGCTGCGTAATTTGCGCTAATAAATCAGGCAGCACCTCACAATCGCCCACATCGTTCTCGGTGAGAAGACTTGCCACAATCTCGTTCGTTTTCACATCCACTGCCAAATGCAATTTCCGCCATGTCCGCCGTTTGCTCGCCCCGTGTTTGCGCACCTTCCATTCCCCCTCGCCATACACTTTCAGCCCCGTGCTATCGATGGCGATAACCAGCGGCTCTGCCGATTTGCGTGGCGGAATCTTAACGCTTAAATCGCCGCGACGACGACATAACGTGCTGTAATCAGGACAC
The DNA here is from genome assembly GCA_044376545.1 of Alphaproteobacteria bacterium. Lineage (GTDB taxonomy): Bacteria > Pseudomonadota > Alphaproteobacteria > JAJTHO01 > CANGXP01 > CANGXP01. The sequence continues at coordinate 94 of JBILKT010000169.1, read as the reverse complement.
GTCAACCCGCTCTTCAGTAACCCCAATACGGAATCCACAAAACCCTGTGTCCCCCGCAGCGGCAGCCCAAACACAGACCCTATCGTCAACGCCG
>JBILKT010000168.1:0-3939 GCA_044376545.1 Alphaproteobacteria bacterium | reverse complement strand
TCACCCCCCTCCCCTCCTCCGTTACTGCCCCACACCCGACAACGATTACCACGCTATTTCAAGTCCCCACACCAACAGCCACCACCCTTGAAGAGCTCAAAGCACAAATGACCGCTTTTACAGGCTGTGCTTTGCGGACAACCGCAACCAATCTCGTGTTTGCAGAGGGGAATCCCAAATCTGCACTGATGCTAGTAGGTGAGGCTCCAGGGGCGGAAGAGGACAAACAAGGCGTACCGTTTGTGGGAGCAAGCGGCAAGCTATTAGATAAGATGCTGGCAGCAATAGGGTTAGACCGAACCCATGTCTATATCAGCAATGTGTTGCCGTGGCGCCCCCCTGGGAATCGCACCCCCACAGACCAAGAAATCGCTGCCTGCTTGCCATTTATTGCACAGCATATTGCGCTTGTGCAACCAAAACTCTTGCTGTTTCTAGGCGGCGTGGCGGCAAAAAGCCTGCTTAGAACGAACGAGGGGATTATGCGCTTGCGCGGCAAGCAAGTTGCTTATACAGCACCAGACGGCACAACGATTCCCGCAATTGCCACGTTCCATCCCTCCTATCTCTTGCGTTCTCCTGCTCAAAAAAAAGAAGCTTGGCAAGATTTGTTGTTGGTGCAGGCGCTATTGGGGCAGTTAGCACTATGAGCTTTATCTATTACAACGGAGAATACCACCCCGCCAACACCGTACTTTTTACCGCCGCAGACAGGTCATTTCGCTTTGGCGATGGCATTTTTGAAACGCTGTTTGTGTACAACGGTCGACTCTTTAATCCTGCCACCCATTTTGCCCGCCTCCGCAAAGGACTCGCCTATTTCCGCTTAGACCTCAAAGAAGCGGACAAGCTGGAAGAGCTTTGTGCGGCAGTCCTCACCAAAAATACGCTCCATACAGGCTATGTGCGCTTAGTCGTCAGCAGGGGAGAGAATTCAACAGATGCGGTGGGGTATCTACCCAAGCACCATAACGCAACACTGCTCATCCAAACATTTGCAAAGCCGCTGCCAAGTTTAAAAAGAATCACGTTGTGGCAGAGTAGCATTGTTGCTTCGATGATTGCCCCCTGCAAAACGAACAGTGCACTACCCTATGTGATGGCAATGGTGGAAGCAGAAGAAAACGGTTGTGACAATGCGCTTCTATGCGATGCCTTTGGGCATATTTGCGAAACAGCAAGCGGCAATTTGTTTTGGATTACAGGGGATACACTGTATACACCTGCGCTGGACTTGCCCTTGGTGGCAGGCACGGTGCGCCATAAAATCCTCACGCTGTGGCAAGGTAAAATTGCGGAGGGGCACTATCCATTGACAGCATTACAAGCGGCAGACGAGATTTTTATGAGCAATATCGGCACGTTGATTGCCCCTATTGCTGAAATTCGCCCGTTGGGAATTATTCCAGAACAAGAAAATCACGCTCTTGCCTTGCGGGAACAGCTTGTGGCTGCTATAGTTAATTCCCCTATATGAAGGATGAGACAATGAGCTATAATGTTGCAGTTGTAGGCGCGACGGGAAATGTGGGACGCGCCATGTTGGAAACGCTGTTTGAGCGCAAGTTTCCTGTGGATAAAGTATTCGCACTGGCGTCCAGCCGTTCTGTTGGCAAGGAAGTCTCGTTTGGCGATGATATTCGTCTGACCGTGCAAGACCTTGCCACCTTTGACTTTTCGCAATGCCAAATTGCCCTGTTCTCTCCGGGGGGGAAAGTGTCTGCAATTTATGCGCCCAAAGCGGCAGCAGCAGGCTGTGTGGTGATTGATAACACCTCCCATTTCCGCATGGATAAAGACGTACCATTGGTGGTGCCTGAGGTGAACGCGGATGCGATTGCGGGCTATACAAAACGCAACATCATTGCCAACCCGAATTGTTCCACCATTCAAATGGTCACGGCGTTAAAGCCGCTGCATGACATTGCGCGGATTAAACGGATTGTCGTTGCGACCTATCAATCCGTGTCTGGTGCAGGCAAGGGCGCGATGGATGAGCTGTATAATCAAACCCGTGCTATCTTGATGAACACAGCCGCTCCCAGCGAGCATTTTTCAAAACCGATAGCATTTAACGTCATCCCGCAAATTGATGTGTTTATGGACGATGGTTCCACCAAAGAAGAATGGAAAATGCAGGTAGAGACCAAGAAAATCCTTGATGCGGGGATTGAGGTCTCTGCAACGTGTGTGCGCGTGCCTGTGTTTGTGGGGCACGCAGAAGCGGTGAACGTGGAATTTGAAAGCCCGATTAGCGTGGCGGAAGCCCGCGCTGCTTTGCAAGAGGCGGACGGGATATGGCTGATGGACAACCCCGATGAATACGGCTTTATGACCCCCAAAGAAAGCAGTGGGCAAGACCCTGTGTATGTGAGTCGTATCCGCAAAGATCCCACCGTAGAGCATGGTTTAAACCTATGGATTGTCGCGGATAACGTGCGTAAGGGCGCAGCCCTCAACAGCGTGCAGATTGCCGAAGTGTTGATTGAGAATTATTTGTAGAACAGGGGTAGTGCTAAAGGGCGGGGTGACGATTCGCACTTTATCATTACACCTGCAGGACTACCAGAACAGTTTTTTAAATCTGCCCCACCGTCTTAATCCGCGCTTTCGGGTGAATCTCATTTTGCGATAATACCACGGTAGAAGGGCGGAAACGCTCTATCACAGTGCGTACATAGGGGCGGATGCTAGGCGTGGTAAGCAGTGCAGGGAATTCCCCTGACATCGCATGTTTTTCAAACGTCTGGCGGGTTTTGGTCATAAATTCTTGAATTTTGCTCGGTGCCATCGCCAGTTGTTTGTCTTCTCCGTGGCTAATTAGTGCCTCATGGAACGCATTGTCCCAATCTGCTGAAAGGGCAACCAACAAAAGAATACCCTGATCATTCGCGCAGGCTTCACTGATGCTGCGTGACAGCCGCATCCGCACATGTTCCGTAATCAGCGTGAGATTGCGCGTTTGCCCTGTTGCCTCCGCAATACCTTCTAAAATACTGGGCAGATCCCGCACGGACACCCGTTCTTGTAACAGCGATTGCAACACCCGCTGCAAGCCTGTGACGGAAATTTTATCGGGCACCACATCGGCAACCAATTTTTTGTGTTCTTCATCCACCTGATCCAGCAGTTTTTGCGTCTCAGAATACGATAATAAATCTGCCATGTTGTCTTTGATAATTTCGGTAAGATGCGTGATGAGTACGGTTGCAGGTTCAACAATCGTATACCCCTTAAAGGTGGCTTCTTCCTTCTGATTTTCATTCACCCACAACGCAGGCAGGCCAAACGTAGGCTCAACGGTAGGTTCACCCGCCAGATCAATTTTTCCGCCAGCAGGATCCATGACAAGGTATTGCCCCACGCGAATATCGCCGCGCCCTGCCTCAATTTCTTTAACCCGAATAACGTAGGTATTGCTGTTCAGTTGGAGGTTGTCTTGAATACGCACAGACGGCACAATAAAGCCAATTTCTCCTGCAAGCTGTTTGCGGAGCGATTTGATTTGATCAGGCAATTTCGCGCCACTCTCGCCATTAATGAGCGATAGCAAACCATAGCCTAACTCTAAGCGTACTGCGTCAATTTTAAGGGTTTTCGCAATCGGTTCTTCCTCTGCTGCGGCTTGAGTTGCTTGTGTTTTCTGTGTTTTGATCGCCTCTTGTTCTGCTGCAACCGCCACTGTTTTCATATTTTTCTTCATATTATAGGCAACATAGCCCGTGCCGCCTGCCATAACCAGAAAGGGAATAGCAGGAATACCGGGTAAAAAAGCGAACGTTGCCATGAGGAATGAACTCATGCCAAGGGCACTGGGTTGTCCTGAAAGTTGCTTGAAAACAGCTTTATCGGTTGAACCGCGATCCCCCGATTTTGTCACCAACATACCCGCTGCAAGCGAGACAATAAGCGCAGGAATTTGTGTAACAAGACCATCCC
>JBILKT010000225.1:0-3941 GCA_044376545.1 Alphaproteobacteria bacterium | reverse complement strand
AAAAACAATAAAAATAGAATAAAAAATACTTGACTAACGCTGTTTTGCTGGTATAGTGAATTCAGTACTTTGGTATTACCTAGCATCACAAGAATTAATTTTTTTGGTGATGGTGACGAGAAGGGTCACTTTAAACTAGGCGACAGTGTTTTTTATTAAATTCTGGAGCTGTTTTCATGTCCGACTTAACTATGTCCGAGTTTGATATGTCTGAAATTTTTTTCGGCGTCCCCGTCAAATTTTTTCAGACTTCGGAAGCGTTTAAAAAACTTTTTTCGCGTATCACAAATCTGCAACAAGAGGAGTTGCCTGATGCAGAGATTGAGGCGCTAAAAAGTTTGCAGGAGCCTTTGGCCGAAATTCGTTCGGCGTGGGATGACTTGCAACAAGCCAATGCTGATGCCAGCGCCCTCGAGCAAGCAACGACCGCTTTCGTGAAAGGGGGTGTGTCGTTACAAAAAGTCAATTCTCCGGCAGATGTTCTTAAGAATGCTTCTGAGTTGGCGGCAGCTGGCGATCGAGATGCCATAGCTCGGATGTACCGCCTCGGGGTTGAGACAATCCAACTCGTATCAAACAACGTGGAGAAACTCGCCTCAAACGAGCAAACCCACTTTGATGAGCTTATGAGCGGGCAGCTTGCGTTGGCTGAAAAGGTGGAGGGCGTGGAAGCCGCAGCGCTTCAGTTCACCCAAAACCAAACTGACGCACAAACTGCGTTAGTTACCCACCAGCGTACGTTGCTTCAGATGATCAACAATCAAGCTGACGCTACTAAAAAAGCTCAAGTTGAAACTTTTCAAGCAGTGACCGCTATAGCTAATGCACAAACTGCGTTAGCTCAAGCTCACAAAGCGGAGGCTCTAGCTGCTGAAAAGCGATCTGAAGTGCAAGCTACGGCTCTAGCTGAACTGACGAAGCAGCTCAATAAAACCGCTCTCTTAGGGGAGTTGGCGCTGAAGATGACGAAGCTCGAAGACGAAGTTACGAGCCTTGCGACCAAAAAAGGTCTTCTTGGTCGTAGCTACGTCGACAATGAATTGCACGTCAAGTACTTCACCGTATTTGAAGTGTACCAAGGCTGTTTCTTGGCGGGCGAGGATGTTCCTGCTGACCTAGCAAGCTTCATCCCATGGTACAACGCAACGATCGTTGCAAAGCTTGAGGAAGAACTGCCTAACGTCATCCCAGCATGGTTGAAAAAAGTCGTAAATCAGCAGCTACAAACTGCACTTCTGGTTAATCCAGAGGCGATAAAGCTACGCTACGAAGCAGACAAACCAAAGGGGCCTCTAACGATAGCAGCATAAGGAGCTCACTAGTTCCTATTGTTTGTTTGTTTTCTTGTTTTTTTCTTGGGGGGTTGCATTCGTGCAGCCCTTTTTTTCTTGATATAAATAATTATTTATAGTAAATTAATTTTAATGAATTCCTGATTATGGTATGTTTATGCCTGCAATTGACGACCCTGATCTTCTTGTTCTTCTTGAAGCGCAAAAACAGGCAGCTAATGCCCAAGAGGCTGCGCTGCGTGCACAATTGCAACGACGGAATGACGCCTCACGTGCAAAGGCGGATGCAGGCTTGCGTAGGGATAAGCGTGTCAAAAAGGGGATAGTATCTATTTCCGTCTTCGGTGGCATCGCCGCCGCCGCAATCGGCCTATCCCGCTTTATCCCCAACAACAACGCTGCTGACGTTGTCGCTGCGAAGGCGGCACAAAAACTGGCGCTAGACACCCTTCAATCCGCCATTAATTGGCGCAGCAATAACATCGGCATGCCCGCACCCGAAAAAGGTGTCTCCTTGGAAACCCTGCAACGTCTTCAGGGGGCGGGGGGCATGGGTGTTACTGACCCAAATAAACTGCTTGATGGTGTCGGGAACATCAGCGGTCGCACAAAAGACGAACTCCTCAATCTTGCCAATGCAGCAGGGATTACTGATCCAAAGCAACAAGCAGAAATGTTCCAGCAGTACACGGACGCCTACAAAGACGCCTGCAACACCCTCAAGATTGATCCCGCCAACCACACCCCCGAAGAGGCTGTCAAAAAAGCCGAGGCTCTGGCTGAATCGTTGAAGGCGGTCAAAGCATATATTAAAAACAACACCACTGTCTCCTCTCTCTCTCAAGCCAACCCCATCGCCCACCTAGCCAACAACATCAAAGAAACCTTTAGCCGCCTGAACCCCCTTGCTTCCCAAGACATTAAAATCGCTAGTAACAACACAGGGATTGTGTCCGACATGGGGCAGGGTATAATATCCCCTCAGGGCGGCGGCGTGTTACAGAACCTCCAGCACGTTGCGGCGGATACCCTGCACCACCTAGGCGATACCGCCCAACACGCCCTCAGTGTCGTGCAAAATCAATTCCACGAGATTGGCAATACCCTCGGCGGTGCTGCCCAAGCAACGGCGAAATTTGTGCAGGACAATCCAGCGGCAGTCGCTGTTTCTGCTTCTGCCGTTGCTACTCTTGTGGGTTTGCATATTAAAGCCACCCAGACAGGTTTAGAAGGGGCGACGCTTCAACAACGGGTAACAGCCGCGCTTACCAAAGACGTGAAGTTCACAGAGTATGGTAAGACCGCTCTAGAACTGTCTAGCGTCCTCAGTATTGCCCGCACCGTTGCCCTGTCTGTTGTGGCAGGGCGATTGCATTAGAAAAAATAACCAATTGAAAAATAATGGTTTTTCAGAATTTCAACATTAAAGCCTATCGCGTAACGTATTGTTTTTAAAGGAATAAAATTTCTAATGCGATTGCCCTGTCTGTTGTGGCGATTGCTCCCGTCTGTGCCCCCGCCGCTATACCTCTTGCGGCAACCCTCGGGGCGGTGCGAATAGGTCAAACAGCGGCAGGGGGAGCCGCCGTTTTCACCAATCATCAAATCAAACAAACAAAACAGCACTTACTCGCTTTACAAAAACGGGAAGGGGTAGAGGCAGAACAGATTGCAAAACTCGAAGCACGCCAAGCACGCCTTGAAGGCCGTGCGGCGACTCTCGAGACAGTCGCAAACGCGAGTTGGGGAGATCTCCGCGATGGTGTCGTAGGGGCAGGGCAAAACATCACAACAGCCGCCAGCACAGCAGGGGAAAATCTCAGCAACTTTAAAAATGCTGCTTTTGCACAAGCGCGGGGTGTCACAGCATCTGTTCAAGATACAACAAAATCCGTACAAAACTTCTTAGGCAACCTCATGGCGCGTTTCAGCACATCACAAGAACCCGCCCACGCTTAACCGCGTCGCACTGATGCTAAACAAACAATGATTCTGCCCCCTCTCCCCCGCCCTCTCCCACAAGGGGAGAGGGAGTATCCGCATACCGCTTGCCACAATTATTTCTATTGTTCGCACAAAAGATAATGACACAAAGTAAGCCCTCTTCCTTTGTTGGAGAGTGAGCACCCTTATACCGCTTACCAGCACTTTTCAGTGTTGCCGCAAAATATTATGGCACAAAGTAAGCCCTCTCCCCTTGTGGGAGAGGGTTGGGGTGAGGGGGTAACGTGAGGTTTCAGAGGGGGAGGAGTATCAAGAACTCCAGACACACTCTCAGAATCTAACCCCGCCGCCGCGCCCGCTTTTCATATAGCCAGTGCACTAACGGCGGCAGCACACACAACGCCACAATAAAGAAAATAGCAATGTGGAGATATTTCTTCACGGTTTCGGGGGGAATAATCTGCCCCAAGAAGTACCCCGTCACACACAAGCCCCCGCACCAAATAATCGCCCCAATGCAGTTAAACAGGAAAAAGGTGGATTGCTTCATGCCACACGCCCCTGCAAACACAGGAATAAACGTGCGGACAATCGGGATGAATCGCGCAATCACAATCGCTTTCTGCCCGTGCTTGGCGTAAAACACTTCCGTTTTAGCGAGGTTTTGCGGGTTAAAGAATCGCCCTTTTTCGTTGGCGAATAAAT
>JBILKT010000167.1:0-3979 GCA_044376545.1 Alphaproteobacteria bacterium | reverse complement strand
TGTTGGATACTCGTTTTGAGCCATAGAGCATAATGCCAAGGAATGTTGCTTCTAAGAAGAAGGCAGAGAGCACTTCATAGCCTAATAACGGCCCTGCAACGTTGCCCACTTTTTCCATGAACCCCGGCCAGTTCGTGCCAAATTGAAACGACATCGTAATGCCGCTCACCACGCCCAACGCAAAGCACAAGGCAAATACTTTCACCCAGAAGCGGTATATTTCCATCCATTTTTCATCGCGGGTGGCATTGAAGCGGAGTTTCACAAACAGCAGCATCCATCCCAACGCAATGGTGATGGTGGGGAATAAAATGTGGAAGGTGATGTTTGCCGCAAACTGCATGCGGGCGAGGATGAGCGCGTCCATTATAGAGTGCCTTTCGTAATTTTACTTTTGCCACCCCCAACGAGGGTGAATTTGTCCTTGAACTCGTAGAGTTTATAAATTTTTGAGCCGAGTTTCAACAGGTTCACCAGTCGTTCCGTTTCCATTTTTTGTACATCGGTGTACCAGTTGGTGAGCATCTCAATCAAATCATGCATCTCTTGCATTTTTGCGTGTGCTTGCTCTTCTTGCGGGCTTTGGGGTGTTTGCAGTAACGCATCGCGTAACATGCTCAAGGTGGGGTCAATCTCGCGCTTGCGGCGTTCTTCCACAAGGGTGCGTACAATCACCCAAATATCATCGGGGGTGGTGAAATATTCGCGCCTGTCATTGGGCAGATGCTGCATGCGGGTGAGCCGCCATGAATCCAGTTCTTTGAGTCCCATGCTAACATTAGAGCGGGAAAATCCGAGTGCTTCCGCAATTTCTTCCGCATTAAGGGGCTTTTCAGAAACATAGAGCAGCGCGTAAATCTGCCCCACCGTGCGGTTAATGCCCCAACGGCTGCCCATTTCACCAAAGTGCATCACAAATGTTTGCAGGAGGGGAGAGAGTTTCATGGAATTTCTTTTATTTCAGTAATTACTGAAATTACTATACATGAGAAAACTTGTTTGTAAAGAGGCTTGATGTTTTTAAGAAATTAGGGCATGAGTGGTGCAAAATAAGGAATAATAATATGAAAAAAACACTTCTCGCAACGCTCGCGCTTCTTACCCTCATAACGGGATGTATCCCCCTAGCAATCGGCGGCGCAGCCCTTGTCGGCACCAACGCAGCGCACAGCCCCGGATTGGGCGGGGGGGCTGCAGACGAACGCATTAAAACCGATATTAGCTATAAATGGCTCGCCAATAAATCCAGTTTGTTCCGTAACTTGCGTACGAAAGTGTATGATCGCCGCGTGTTGGTGTTAGGCACTGTTGCAACGCAAGCCTCAAAAGCAGAAGCAATTCGCTTGGTAAGTGCTGTTGCAGGGGTGCGGGCGGTGTATGATGAAATTCTCATCGGGGAAGATCAAAGTTATGGTGCCGATTTCAGCGATCTTGCCATTGATAAAGAGTTGGAAACAAAACTGTTATTTAAGGGCGGCGTGAAAGATCTTAACTTTTCCACAGAAGTGCAGAGCGGGGTTGTGTATTTGCTGGGCTCTGCGCGTAGCCAAGTTGAGTTGCAAAAAGCCATTGATGTGGCACGCAATATTGGCGGCGTGAAGCAGGTGGTGAGTTATATTGAGGTAGTACAGTAGAGGCGAGAGTAGAGAGGCACGAGGCGCGAGGGGCAGTGTTATTGCCTCCTAAAGTCCGTCTGAAAGGAAACCCATGTCTCTTAAAGTTGGCGTATTGATGGATCCCGTCCATGGGATTAATATCGCAAAAGACACGACGTTTGTTTTGGCGCTCGAGGCGCAGGCACGCGGGCATTCTCTGCACTATTTCACGCCCCGCAGCTTGTCGTATAGCGAAGGCAAGGTAGTGGCGAGCGTTGCGCCGTTAGAATTGCGGCGGGAAAAGGGCGATCATTATACGCTGGAAGAGGCGCATGTCACGGATCTTAGCACGCTGGATGTGATTCTGATGCGGCAAGATCCGCCGTTTGACATGGCATATATTACCGCCACTTATTTCCTCGAGATGCTCCCCCCCACAACAGTGGTGCTGAATAACCCAACGGAGGTGCGGAATTGTTCTGAAAAAATCTTTGTCCTTAATTTCCCGCAATTCATCCCACCTACGCTGATTAGTCGTGATACGGCGCAAATAAAGGCATTCGCCGAGAAACACGGCGATATTATTATTAAGCCACTCTATGGTCATGGCGGCAGTGGCGTGTTTCGCATCCCCAACGGTGCGCCGAATCTGTCCGTGATTATCGAGGTGTATCAAGAGAAGTTTCGGGAACCGTTTATTGCCCAAGGGTATATAAAAGGCGCAGAGGAGGGCGATAAGCGTATTATTATGCTGGATGGCGAACCCGTGGGGGCGATGCTGCGTGTGCCCGCCGCATCAGAGCACCGCGCGAATCTGTTTACAGGCGGCACGGCGGTACAATGCGAGCTAACAGCGCGTGACCGTGAGATTGCAGCGGCTGTAAGCGGGGAACTCAAAAAACGGGGCTTGCTGTTGGTGGGGCTAGATGTGGTGGGCGGCTATCTCACCGAAATTAACGTCACCTCTCCCACAGGGGTGCAGGAAATTAATAAGTTTAATGGGGTGAAGCTTGAAAGCCAGTTTTGGGAGGTGGTGGAGGGGAGGGGGCTTTCTGCATGACCACCCAACCCCTCCCAGACCGCGCTTGCGATATTCTTGCCCACGTTGTGGAAGCGTTTGTGGAAACGGGCGAACCTGTTGGTTCTAAAACCTTGTCGGCAAAGTTGGGACTGCAGTTATCACCCGCCACGATTCGCAATGTGATGGCGGATTTAGAGCGGCGCGGATTTCTTTATGCCCCGCACACCTCGGCGGGCAGGCTCCCCACGGAGGAAGGCTTGCGGTTTTTCGTGCGGGGGCTGTTGGAAATGGGGCAGTTATCCCCCGATGAAGCGCAAAGCATTAGTGAGCATTGCAGTCTCAATGGCAAAAGCTATGAAACGGTTTTGAGCGAAGCGACGCAGACGCTCTCAGGGCTGTCGCAATGCGCGGGGCTTGTGCTTGCGCCAGAGGCGGAAGAGCGCGTGCAATATCTCGAGTTTGTGCACCTTGCGAATGGGCGGGCATTGGTGGTGCTGGTGCTGGAAAGCGGCACGGTGGAAAATCGGGTGATTGAAGTGCCTGAAGGGATTGGCAGCGGCACGTTGAGTGAGGCGAGTAATTACCTCAGCAATCGCCTTGTGGGGCGCACGTTGCGCGAAGCGCGCGAGAAAATTCGTATTGAACTAGAAACGCATCAAGCCTCCCTTGATGTGCTGGCAACCAGTCTTGTGGAAAAGGGTTTGGCTGTGTGGTCGGGCGACCCTAGAAGTAAATCTCTGATTGTGCGGGGGCAAGCGCAACTGTTGCATAATGTCACGGTGGGGCAGGATATTGAGCGGGTGCGTCGCCTATTTGAAGCGCTGGAAACACAAAGCACGTTCATGCGTTTGCTGGATGCGACGCACACCGCAGAAGGCGTGCAGATTTTTATCGGCGCGGAAAATCAGCTGTTTGAACTGTCGGGTTGCTCTCTTATTGTGGCTCCCTTTCGCAATGTGCGCTCGGAAGTCGTCGGCGCGATTGGCGTCGTGGGGCCGTCTCGGGTGAACTATGGCAAGGTGATTCCCATGGTGGATTATACGGCGAAGGTGATGACGCGGTTGTTGCGTCCCTCTTAGGGCTTGTCTGGAAACTAACGCATGAGGAGAAAATTGAGATTTTTAGGCGAAAAAAGCTCCCAAAATAGCGGGATATACTGGAGTATTTGCCCTATTTTGGGGGCTTTTTGCAGCCAAAAAGATCATTTTTAAACTCATGCGTTAGTTTCCAGACAAGCTCTTAATCCCCCTCTCCCCCGCCCTCTCCCCTTGTGGGCTACCCTATGCACACAAGTCACAGTTCGGATGAAGAAATAAGGCGCTAAGCAGTTATTGATAGCATCTAGGAGAGATGTTGGTATGAG
>JBILKT010000166.1:0-4003 GCA_044376545.1 Alphaproteobacteria bacterium | reverse complement strand
ATAGGGCTTATATAGCCTACAACGGTTACAATAAAATCATTAAGGAATCTATAATGACCTTCACCCTCAATGACCTCGAACGCATTATCCGTGAGCGCGCTACCGCCCCTGTCGATGAATCCTACACCGCGAAATTGCTGAGCCGTGGCACGCCTAAAGTCGCGCAAAAAGTCGGTGAAGAGGCAGTGGAAGTGGTGATTGAAGCCTTGCTCCGCAACAAAGAACGCCTGATTTATGAAACAGCAGATTTATTATATCATTTGGGTGTATTGCTGCATGACCAAGGGGTGTCGTTGCAAGAAATTTATGATGAGCTAGAGAAGCGGTGGAAGGAGAAGGGTGGGGCGGTTTGATCAATAATACGGCGTATCGCAACTTCTTTAGTTGCAATACGTATGGATGACACTTTTATGACAACGCAATGAACCTTTCGTGAAGGCACGGGTTTTTGATTGATTATTTCCATATAGCGCTTTAGATACGATATACCTGTTGCACAGGAAGAATGTGCAACGTTTTGCTCAAGCGCCGCGCGGGCTTTACCGCTCGCAAGATTTATTTGCAGATCTTCAGGTGCGATCGGTATAGTATGAAAACGAATGGGGATTTTATGATACGCCGTCTGGTAAAGCAGATGAACAGTGCAGTTTTTTTTACTGCTGTGCTAAGTTTTTTAGGCGCATCCGCCGCTTTTGCGCAAAATGTGCCGCCTGCTTGTCAATCCTCTTTTGTAGCAGGCATGACCTATCAAAAGTCGTATAGTGACCAGCATCTTGCGGCAATGCAATCTGAAAACCAAGAATTGAAGGTGCGGCTAGAACGTCTCGAGAAGTATGTTGCAGCCCTGAATGGGAATGCAAACGTGCAAACAGCGGAATCAAAGTTGAAATATCCATTGCCCACCGATGCACGAGACGAATAGTTTTTTGTGATTGGTGCTGCGACACTATACCTATCGCAACTGAAGAAGTTGCGATGAAACGCTCAAGCGCCGCGCGGGCTTTACCGCTCGCAAGATTTATTTGCAGATCTTCAGGTGCGAGCGGTATAGTACCCCGTTGATGAAAACACTACGTTAATCCCAGTGCTGTTCATTTCAAAACGAAATCACTTAAATTAAGTCTGGATCACCAGAATAAGGGATGGGATAGGCGAGATGTTGTTCTTTTGCATAAATGAACAGCCCTGCCGCTAAACCGTCTTAATCTCTTTTTCTTTCGACGCTAAATCTGTATCGATTTGTTTTACAAACGTGTCGGTCTCGGTTTGCAAATCCTTCTCAAAACGCTTTTGCTCGTCTTGGGAGATTTTACCATCTTTCTCAAGTTTCTTTAAGGTATCCATACCATCGCGGCGGACGTTCCGCACGGCAATGCGCGCACTTTCCGCATATTTCCCCGCCACTTTCACCATCTCAAGGCGGCGTTCTTGGCTCAGGTCAGGCAGGGGCACGCGAATAACTGCGCCCTCTGCAGCAGGATTTAGCCCCAAGCCAGACTCACGAATGGCTTTTTCCACCAGCTTTGCCATGCCAATATCCCACACTTGCACGGACAACAGGCGCGGCTCAGGGGCAGAAACGGTCGCCACCTGCGAAAGCGGCATCTTGCTGCCATAGGCATCCACCTGCACGGGGTCAAGCAAATTGGGCGAGGCACGTCCTGTCCGCAACCCTGAAAATTCTTTCTTCAGGGTTTGGATTGCGCCATCCATACGGCGGTGAAATTCTTTGATGTCGAAGGTCATGGTGAATTTCCTGCATTGATTTTTTGAAGGGACCCTAATACAATCGACTGAAATATTCAAGGGGCAGTTCCCGATAAAAGGGTTTTTAGAGACGCCCCAAGTAAAGTTCCTCTTTTTTTCGGCTGAAACGTTGATGCTTCCTCTTGTTCTTGCCTCTGGCAGCAAAAGCCGCACCGCTTTGCTGCACCAAGCACACGTCCCTTTTACCGCCATTCCCTCTTTGGTCGACGAAACGCCGATTAAAGATGCGCTCAAAGCGCAAGAGAAAACAGCGGATGACGTTGCCCTTGCGCTTGCTCTTGCCAAGGGGAGGGATGTGTCGCAACATCACCCCGAGCGGTATGTTCTTGCGGCCGATCAAATTCTCACCTGTAACGAAAAATGGTATGATAAACCTGCAACGGTGGGTGAGGCGCGGCAACACCTCCAAGAACTGCGCGGCAACACCCAAACGCTGCACAATGGCATTTGCCTGCTCTATAACAACAAAGTGGTGTATCAAAGCAGCACCCAAGCGCACCTTACCATGCGCCCTTTTTCCGATGCCTTCCTTGAGCAGTATTTAACAGAACGGGGACAAGCGTTGCTGTCTTCAGTAGGGGCGTGTCAAATTGAGGGCTATGGCATGCAGTTACTGGAAAAAATTGACGGCGAATACACCGCCATCCTTGGCTTGCCGATGCTGGAAGTGCTAGAGTGGTTGCGAAACGTTAACCTTCTTACGACATAATCATCCCATGACTATCACAGGTAAAACAAAGCTCCTTGGTCTCATTGGCGATCCCGTATCGCATTCTTTGTCGCCTATTTTGCATAATCATTGGTTTGAAAAATACGGCATTGACGCGGTGTATGTGCCGCTGTCTATCAAAGCAGAAGACGTGGAAAATTGTTTGCCTGCCTTGGTGAACGCGGGTTTTATGGGGTTTAATGTGACGGTGCCGCATAAGCAAGCGTGTGCAAGTCTGCCGTTTATCAACACCGATGATTTTGCCACGCGCCTTAAAGCAGTGAACACCATTAAGGTTGAGAAAAGCGGGGATTTAACGGGCTATAATACCGATGGGTATGGCTTTCTCCTCGGGCTTGATGAAAAACGGGAAGCCTCCTTTACCGACGGGATTATTGTGTTGATTGGTGCAGGGGGCGCAGCCTCTCCCATTGCCCTCATCATGCAATCCTTCAACCCAAAAGAAATACGGTTGTTGAATCGTACGCGTTCTAAAGCAGAATCTCTAAACACCATGCTGTCCCTTAATGCCACCATTTTTGACTGGCGCGACAAAGAAGCCGCCCTGAACGGTGCAACCCTGATTGTTAATACCACGACCTTAGGGATGGAGGGGCATTCGCCACTCGTCCTTCCGCTCCATGTCGCAAGCCCCAAGGCAATCGTCTATGATATTATCTATAATCCCTCTAAAACAGCCTTGTTAGAACAAGCAGAAGAGTATGGTCTGCAAACGATTAATGGCTTACGCATGCTGATCTATCAAGCCCAAGAAGCCTTTGAGCATTGGTTTGGGATTTTGCCCGAGGTGACATTGGAAACAATCGCCTTGTTAGAGGGATATATTCCCCGATGATCATCCTCGGCATCACAGGCTCTATTGGCATGGGCAAAAGTGCCGCCGTGAAATGGTTGCGCCGCCGCCATGTCCCTGTGTTTGATGCGGATAAAGTGGTACATGCCCTCTCAAAACCCCATAGTCCTGCCATTAAAAAAATTTCCCAACTCTATCCCGAAGTGGTGGAAAACGGCGTCTTACAGCGGCAAAAATTGGGCGCATTGGCTTTTAAAAATCCGCACGTTCGGAAAGAATTAGAGGCAATTTTTCATCCCCTTGTCCATCAACAAAAACTCAAGTTTATCAAGGCGTGTCGCGCACGGCGTGCGCCCCTTGCCGCGTTGGATATTCCCCTGTTGTTTGAAACGGGCAGTGATGACTTGTGCCATAAAACCCTTGTTGTCACTGCCCCCCCATTCATTCAGAAACACCGCGTATTGCGCCGCAAGGGGATGACTGTGGAAAAAATGCGGGGGGTATTAAACGCCCAACTGCCTGATGCCGTGAAGCGTCGCCGAGCGGATTACTTGATTAATACAGGACTCGACAAGGGCAACACAGCAAAGCAGTTGCGGCGGGTGTTTACAGAGTTGAGAGAGATGTTTTAAGTGTGCGCTTTAACCCCTTGCACGTGGCAGAGGGGTATTTGCGGAAGTTTGAGCCGTTGCGGTTGGGGGATTATCGGGGTA
>JBILKT010000031.1:0-12329 GCA_044376545.1 Alphaproteobacteria bacterium | reverse complement strand
GCCCCCCCCGTTCTAAAAACAGACCGCAATGATGAAATCATGACACTGCCGTTGCGCGATGCTAGAGAGTTATTCGAGAAGCAATATCTTCTTGCACAAATCACCCGTTTTGGTGGCAATATCTCTAGAACAGCAACTTTTGTCGGGATGGAACGCTCTGCTCTCCACCGCAAACTCAAAAGTTTAGGGGTATATCAGCCAGATAGATTTGAAAGAGAAGTCGCATAATGGCACGCATTTCTTATGTGAATGGAACATACCTGCCGCATGAAAATGCGGCCATACATATTGAAGACAGAGGCTTTCAATTTGCTGATGGTATTTATGAAGTGGTGCAAGTTGCCAACGGACATAGCGTTGATTTAGACTGGCATTTAGACCGTTTAGAGTATTCCCTGAACGAACTCAAAATCCCGTTGCCCATGACACGCCCGGCACTCCTCGTCGTCATGAAAAACGTGATGGCAAAAAATTATCTGCCCTACGGAGTGTTGTATATCCAAGTGACACGCGGCGCGGCAAAGCGCGATTTTGCTTTTCCTAAAGCGGTCAAACCCAGCCTTGTTGTGGTTGCCATGCGGATGAAACCGTGGCCAGACACCATGATTGAGAACGGGGTGAAAGTTATCACGCTCCCTGACATTCGTTGGAAACGCTGTGATATTAAGTCTGTATCCCTGCTTGCCCCTGTGTTGGGAAAACAGCAAGCTAAAGAAGAAGGCGCGTTTGAAGGCTGGATGGTCGATGAAAATGATTTTATCACCGAGGGAACATCCAGCAACGCCTTTATTGTCACACAAGACAAACAAATTATCACCCGCGCTAAAGATCACCGTATTTTGGGCGGCATTACCCGTGCGCGCCTCTTGGTCATCGCCCAAGAACATGGACTAAAAGTCACAGAACGCGCGTTTACAGTCGCAGAAGCCAACACCGCCGCAGAGGCGTTTATCAGCAGCAGCAGCACGTTTGTCATGCCCGTTGTGCAGATTGATGAAACAAAAGTGGGGGACGGCAAAGTGGGCGCTATCTCTAAAGCATTACGTAAGGCGTATCGGGAGTTTGCGAGGATATGAAGAGAGAGGGTATAGGCATAAGGCATCAGGCATCAGGGAAAGTAGAAAGCAGTATTAAAGCTTCCTTCTTACTCCCCCTGATGCCTGATGCCTTATGCCTGTTGCCTCTATCAGTTTCTGTTTTGCCTCCCACTCCCACCGCCATTCTGTTCGACTGGGACAACACCCTTGTCGACACCCTCCCCGTGATTCATGCTGCCGTGAATGCTGCCTTTGCGGCGATTAACAAACCCGCATGGACGATGGAACAAATTCGCATCGGCATTCACCGTTCGGGACGCGATGCGCGGGAGCATCTTTATGGCGATCAGTGGCACATTGCTGAGCCTATTTTTTATAAAGTTTTCAAAGAACAGCATTTGGCGCAACTCACACCGATGGAGAGTGCGACAAAGAAAATCCTAGAAGCACTGCAGCGTTATCCGTTATTTTTAGGCGTGGTGAGCAACAAACGAGGTGATACACTTCGCATAGAGGCCGCCCATCTTGGCTGGACGGATTATTTTCAGCGGATTTTGGGCGCAACCGATGCGGCGTTTGATAAACCAGACCCCGCACCCGTGCATAAAATTCTTGCAGACACAGGTATTGCCCCCTCGCCAAACGTGTGGTTCGTCGGCGATAGCATTTCCGATATGCAGTGCGCCCATAATGCAGGGCTTACCCCTGTGCTTTATAAGACACACCTGAACGCAGAAGAAGTCGTAAAACCCTATTCTCCCGCTTTTTCTATCGAAAAGTTATCAGAGTTAACCAAAATTTTAGACCAGATGGGTTTACATAGCGAAGATGCAGTATAATTTGTTGCATCTACACTGTATTATGCAGTATTATCCTCTATAATAAGAAAAAGGTAAAGTATGGCTGGCGAAAAAAATAACTTGCAAGATGTCTTTTTAAATCATCTTAGAAAAAACAAAGTTCCTGTAACCGTGTTTCTTGTGAACGGCGTGAAATTACAGGGTAATATTACGTGGTTTGATAATTTCTCCATGTTGTTGCGCCGCGACGCTTACGTCCAGCTTGTCTATAAACACGCGATTTCAACCATCATGCCTGTAACCCCGATTCAACTGTTTGAAAGCGATGGTAAAGGGGAAGAGAGCGCACCAGAAGGGGACACCGCTGCATAAATCTACAGCTGCTGTTATCTGCCCCATTTTAAAAGGCTTAAAAGGCGACATTACCGAAAAGCGTTTGCCCGAGCATCGCCTTGAAGAAGCCGTGCGCCTTGCACAAGCCATAGACCTGACCGTCGTTTTTCAACAATCTTATAACCTCAGCCGCTATCGCCCCTCTCATGTGTTGGGCGAGGGGGTTATTGAGGAATTACACGCCCTTGTGGAAGCACAAAACATCACGGTGGTGATTGTGGATGCAGCCGTCTCGCCCGTGCAGCAACGCAACCTTGAACGCGCGTTGGGCTGTAAAGTCATTGACCGCACAGGGTTGATTTTGGAAATTTTCGGGAAACGTGCGCAAACCTTTGAAGGCAAACTGCAAGTAGAGCTTGCCGCCCTCTCGTATCAAAAAAGTCGACTCGTGCGCTCATGGACGCACCTTGAACGACAACGGGGCGGCTTCGGCTTCTTAGGGGGGCCGGGAGAAAGCCAAATTGAGCTAGACAGGCGGATTATTGGCGACCGCATTACCAAAATCACAAAAGATCTGGAGGGCGTAAAACGCACCCGCACCATTCAGCGCGGGGCGCGTCAAAAAGTGCCGTATCCTGTTGTGGCCCTAGTGGGCTATACTAACGCTGGCAAATCAACGCTGTTTAACGCCCTATCACAGGCAACAGTGCTCGCAAAAGACATGCTGTTTGCAACGCTTGATCCCACCATGCGGGCGATTATCCTCCCCTCTGGGCAAAAAATCATTGCGTCCGATACCGTGGGGTTCATTTCGCATTTGCCCACCACGCTGGTCAGGGCGTTTCGCGCAACTTTGGAAGAAGTGCTCGCCGCAGACGTGATTTTGCACGTGCGGGACATCGCCCACGTTGAAACAGAGCAACAAAAACACGATGTGCTGGCGGTATTGCGCGATATTGGCATTGATGAGGAGGTTTTAGAAAATCGGCTTATTGAAGTGTGGAATAAAAGCGATTTACTCACCGCCTCCGCCCAGAGAGCGCTTAAAGCAAAAGCGAGGAATACGGCGTTTTGCATTGCCGTTTCTGCGCAAACAGGGGAGGGGCTTTCAGCGTTAAGCGAAGCCATTGAGCAACGCTGCACCGCCAACTGGCACACCCTCACGGTGAATATTCCCCATGATAACGGCGCGACGCATGCTTGGCTGCATCAGCACGGCAAGGTGCTTAAATCACACGCCTATAAACAACACACCCGCCTCACCGTCCAACTCTCCCCGCAAAATTTTCAGCGATGGGAGAGTGGGCAGGAAAATTCTTGAATGTTGCTGCGTTGCCGCTTAACATAATACTGTTGAGTATAGTCGTGCCAAATAATAGAATTTAGATGAAAAAACTCTCCTATAAAATTGATTTTCAATACTTTTTATCAGAAGAAGCATTGGTGCAATTCGCGCTATTGCTGTTGAGCTTGCTCATTGGCGCGGGCCTGCGCCACGCGATGCAACGCTATGATGCAAAACATCAGAATCCGAAAAAACCCTCGAAAATTCCTGCGTTTCTGCCGTTTGTCGCCCCCCTTGTGAGCACGGTGTTGATTGCCGTGTTCAGCACGGTGTTGCAACAATCAGGGATTGCACCGCAACTTCTCAATCCCGCACAACAGCTTGTGTTTGGCTGGATTGCTATTATTAGCATCAGGCGCATCACCGAAAGCCAAGCGGCGGCATGGTTTTCAGGGTTGATTATTTTGCCCGTGACCTTGCTACATGTTGTCGGCATCTGGGGATACCTTGTTAAGTATTTGAATAGTCTCTCGTTTCAGGTAGGGTCGAATACGGTTACGCTCTATCGTTTTCTCTCCACGTTGGTTGCGCTCGTGGCCATGCTGTGGCTCGCAAAAAGCCTTACAAACAGCTTTGAAGCCCGCCTAAAAAAGGCACGTACGGTGCGTGCCAGCACCCGCGCCCTCATTATCAAAGCAACGCAAATTCTGTCCTACGTTATTATTTTTCTGTTCGCCCTCGATAGTGCAGGGGTGGACCTAAGCGCATTAGCCGTATTCGGCGGCGCATTAGGGGTGGGATTGGGGTTTGGCTTTCAAAAAATCGCCTCCAACTTTATCAGCGGGATTATTCTGTTATTCGAAAAATCGATTGAACCTGACGATTTGATAGAACTAAACGATGGCACAACAGGCACCGTGAAGCACACAGGGGCGCGATACACCCTCATTGAGGCGATGGATGGACGCGATATTCTGATTCCGAACGAAGATTTTATTGTGCAACGCGTAACAAACTGGACGTATAGCAGCAAAATAGCGCGGATTGAGATTGCGATTGGCGTTGCCTATGATAGCGATTTTGACAAGGTCAAAGAAATTTTGCTCACCGCTGCGAAAAAACACTCTAAATGCTCGAAAAAAAATCCGCCTGCCGCATTTTTACGAACTTTCGGCGAGAGCGCCGCAATCTTTGTTCTTCATTTCTGGATTGATGATGTGACGAGTGGTCGCTTAGAATCACAAAGCGATGTGATGCTAGCGATTTGGAAGCGTTTTCAAGAAGAAGGCATCCAAATCCCCTATCCACAGCGGGAATATCGCGTGCGTGTCACCAATAACGCAAGTGATGAACCCCCGCCCGATTTAGTGCAACAGGCAATGCCAACGCCTAAAAAGGCATAGAACAGTTGCATTATTGCAATAAATTCTAAAATTTGATGCTAGCGTTTGTGATGAAGTATTGTATTATTGCGCAAAAGAGTAGAAAAGCAAAGACACAGGGTATGCTTATGCATACAGCCTCTCTGAGCAACATACGAAATATCAAACATAAGGGTTATTGAGATGACTTTATCTTCCTCTATTAAATCAGGCATTTATGCCGCTGCAGTCAGCGTTCTGGTCGCAAGCAGTGCATTTGCTCAAAGCACAAACGATGCCGTATACGACAAAAACAACACGCACGTTCTTGATACCCGTGGCAATTGTGTGCGTAGCGCTAATCAGCTTAATGAAAATGACGTTTGCGGTGCAAAAACTGAAGTCGCTGCAAAAGCACGCGGCGTTTCAGAGCTCAACAAAGAAGAATTGGTCGTTTACTTTGATTTCGATAAGTCTGTCGTTAAAGCGTCTGAAAAAGAAAAATTGAACCGTCTTGCTGCAATCTTGAAAGCCGCAAAAGAAGTTTCTGGCGCGAAAGTCATTGGTTATGCTGACCCTATTGGGACACCTAAATACAACGTTGCGTTGTCTGAAAGACGGGCGGCCGCTGTTGAGGCATATTTGAACAGCCAAGGCTACAAAAACACTGAACTTGCCTCCGTTCAAGGCTTGGGCGAAACCAATGCCTATGCACGGTGTGAAGGCGTGAAAAAACGCACCTCTCTCATCAAGTGCTTTTGGCCAAACCGTCGCGTAGAAGTGTCTTTGGAATACAAAAAGTAACTTTTACAAAACGCTTGTGAAGTATAAGAAAAGGGCGGTACATCTGTATCGCCCTTTTTCATTGGATAGCTTATGATCAGTTCCCTCATCCTCGCCACCCACAACCACGGTAAAGTGCGGGAGCTTGGCACACTGTTGCAACCCTTGGGCTTTACTGTCCAAGCCGCAGGCGATCTGGGGGTTACAGAGCCAGAAGAGACAGAAAATACCTTTGCGGGTAATGCCCTCTTAAAAGCAAAACACACCTGCATGGCAACAAATCTGCCGTCTTTAGCCGATGATTCAGGATTGTGCGTCGTTGCGCTGAATAACGCCCCTGGAATTTATTCCGCGCGGTGGGCAGGCGAACACAAAGATTTTTCTGTCGCCATGCAGCGCGTCAAAAATGAGCTGGAATCCTTACAAACCCACGATTACAGCGCGTATTTTGTGTGCGCCTTGGCGTTATGCTTGCCAAACGGCGACCAACACGTTTTTGAGGGCAGGATTGACGGGACGCTTACCTTTCCGCCACGGGGCGACAAAGGCTTTGGCTATGACCCGATTTTCATACCGCAAGGACACACACAAACTTTTGCGGAAATGGATTCTGCGGAAAAGCATGCTCTAAGCCACAGAGCGCGGGCGTTTGAGCAGTTTGTAGAATTTATTGCTGCAAATAAAACAGCCGTTTGATTTCTTTGCGGGATCGCGCCAAGCTGTCCAAAATCATGCCGCAAAAAAAACTCAAGAACGCCAGAATCATGATGCCTGTCGCAAGAATAGCAGTAGGATAACGGGGGACAAGCCCTGTGTGAAGATATTCCTGAATAATAGGAACTCCCAACAACACTGAAATACTTGCTAAAAACGCAGCTCCTAAACTAAAAAACAAAAACGGGCGCACTTCTTTAAACAAAATCAAAATGCGTAACAAAATTCTAAATCCATCGCGGAACGTGCGGAGTTTACTCGTTGATCCTTCAGGACGCGCCGCATATTCCAGCGGCACTTCCATAATAGGAAGTTTCAATTCAAGAGCGTGAATACTCAAATCTGTTTCCACCTCAAAGCCCACGCTGGATTTAGGGAATGTTTTGACAAACCTGCGGGAGAATACCCGATACCCTGAAAAAATATCTTTCAAATTACTTTGGAATACATAGCGGAATAGGCGATTGAATACCCTATTACCAAACTGGTGATAATGGCGGAAAGCGGCATCAGCGAGGGGTTTTCGCGCACCAATTACCATGTCTAACTGATTTTCTATCAATAGTTTAATAAGTATCGATGCTTTGCTGGCATCGTAGGTTAAATCGCCATCTGCCATGACATAAATATCTGCCTCAATATCGGCAAACATACGGCGCACCACGCTGCCTTTACCCTGCCGCAGTTCTTTGCGGACAATTGCCCCTGCTTTGGTTGCCTCTATAATGGTGTTGTCTGTTGAATTATTGTCATACACATAAATCAACGCCCCCGCCAAATGCTTCTGGAAGCTTTTTATAACATCAGCAATCGTTCGCTCTTCATTGTAACAAGGAAGGAGCACTGCAATTTTTTGTTCTGTAAGAATCATAGCCAACCGTTAATTTTACCCAATGACATTAAACTATATTTATTGTTCATTGAAAATATGTTTCACGTGAAACATTGTTTTCACGGCAGAACACAGCCAAATTTTTGAAAATTCATGCTTTTTTAACAAACACGATTTTTGGGTATTCTGCCATAAAAAGGTTAATTCTCTCTGAAGCAAGACTTGCATAATACGTGTTAATCCGTCAAATAGTCTGCCATGAAACAACTCACTTTTTCTGTTCTGGTGTTGGCGGCAGGTAAAGGGACGCGGATGCGCTCTGCCTTGCCTAAAGTCATGCACCCTTTGGCGGGCTTGCCGCTTATTCGTCATGTTCTGAATGCCGCACAACAGCTTGATCCTACGCAAATTTCTGTGTTGATTGGTGAGGACATGGCAGATGTTGCCGCTGTTGCCAAACCGCATAAAACACTCATTCAAAAAGATCGCCTTGGCACAGGGCATGCCGTGCAACAGGGCGTTGCGGGCGGCGCACTGGCAGGGGCGGAAGCGTTGGTGGTGCTCTATGGCGATACGCCGCTCATTATGCCCGATACCATTCAAGCAATGCTGGCAAAATTATCACAATATCCTGACGCGGCGTTGGTGGTGTTGGGTTTTCACACCGCAATCCCAACGGGGTATGGGCGGCTGGTGGTGGAAAATGGCGCACTGCAATGCATTGTTGAAGAAAAAGAAGCCTCTGAAGTTGAGAAAAAAATCACCTTCTGCAACGCAGGGATTATGGTGTTTCGCAGCACGATGCTGCCCGAACTCCTCGCAAAACTGGATAATAATAACCACAAGCAAGAATATTATCTCACTGATACCATCCACCATGCGCGTAACGCTGGCTATACCTGCCTTACGGTAGAGGCAACGGCGGAAGAGGTGTTAGGCATTAATTCTAAGGCAGAACTCGCGCAGGCGGAACACATTATACAGCAACAGCTACGAGCGCAAGCCCTTGAACAGGGCGTAACGCTGATTGCCCCTGAAACGGTGTTCCTCTCAAAAGATACCACCTTCGGGCACGATGTGGTGATTGACCCGAATGTATTTATCGGGACGGGCGTGCACTTAGGAAATGCAGTGCATATCAAGGCATTCTCGCATCTTGAAGGGGCAATCATCGGAGAGGGGGCAACGGTTGGCCCCTTTGCACGGTTAAGGGCAGGGACAGTCTTAGGCAAAAACGTGAGAATCGGGAATTTTGTCGAAACCAAAAAAGCCACGTTTGGCGATGATGCCAAAGCGAGCCACTTGAGCTATATTGGCGATGCAAGCGTTGGCAACAATGCCAACATTGGCGCAGGAACCATCACCTGTAATTACAATGGCTTCACCAAAGCGGAAACGGTGATTGGCGACGGCGTGTTTGTGGGGTCAAACACCGCGCTTGTTGCGCCTGTTACGATTGAGAACGGCGCGATTATTGCCGCAGGCAGCACCATCACCGAGAATGTGCCGAGCGATAGTCTGGCTATTGCCCGCAGCAAGCAAAAGAGTATCAAGGGCTGGGCAACGGCGTTTCGGGCGCGTTTTATTACGCCCTAAAACTTTTCCACGTCAAATAGAGGACCAGAAAATAGGGAGGGTTTCAAGAATCTAAATGTATCATCGTATTTCGATTTTACAGATAGAGAGAGCACCATTCAATGCTGAAGAGAATTTTTCGCACTCTCCCAACTGAATATGGTCAAATTTTACATAAGAGCTTATCCTTGCAACAATTCCTTCCTCGCCGTTGATAAACGGTTCCTTCGTCATTGCATATAGACTACCGTTTTTTGCTGATGTTTTGATGTTTTCTCTAATCAGTTTGGTGAAGGTAGTATCTTGATCGGGGCTGGGAAAGTTGTATGGGTCATCTAATCTAATAAACTTTGTAGATTGCGGAAATAAAGGTATAAGATAGTTCAAATCAGAAGCTTTATAGTGGGTAAACAAAATGGTTTTTTCTGCAAACCTATTAGGGTGTAAATTTTTCGTGTACAAAAAAGATTGCAAAGGACTTCTTGTGCGTGGACACCATTGAGAACCAGTGAAAAGGATTAGGAGTCCTAATATTATCAAACACCATAAAATACTTCCATGAGCTTGTTTTTTCTGAAGTAGCCCTTTAAAATTCTCAAATCTGCAGAGAGACAGCAATGCTATGGGGGTTACTATTTCCAGCCCTATATTGTAACGTGTAGCTGGCACTGTTATTAACCACATCAAATAACTACTACCAAAAAATAAAAATATCCAGCATATTACCAAGCGTTGCGGCGCAGGATATGTCGTCAGAAAGGATTTTTTTCTAAAAAAACATATCGATCGCCACAGAATCAGAACAATGGTTAGCACGTATAAAACCGTAATGCGAAAATCTTGAAAAGGAGCGCCATAACCGCTCCACGAAAGACTATATGTAAAGCCAAAAGGATACAGAACAGTTTGCCAGAAAGATTGAGGCGCACTAGACGCAGCCATTGGGGTAATAGGATCTCTTGGAGAGAGGCTCTGAAAAATATTCTGCCACGCAATCGGCGTAGCAAACGGTGATTTAAAAATATCGTTAAAATTAGGGAAAAAGGGGTTGCCGTACTGTTGCCATAAAAACCACATCCACCAGCCGTTCGTCAGCAAAAAACCCGCTCCCACTGTTAAACAAAAATACAAGAACGCTCTTTTTTTATTAAGCGATAGACCGTGTACAAGCAATGTCGCAACACCTGCGCCAATAGCATACGTTGCCATGGTCAATTTTAAACCCGTCATACATCCCACCCAAAAACCTGCCCATAATAAATGTCGTTGTATGCTTACAGGCTTGTCATCAGGGAGGGGATGTAATGCGATGATGAAACGATCTATCGCCATAAGTAGAAAAACGGCCACTGTTAGATCGTTTAACGTTGATCCAATTTCAAGAGAGACCACACTGCCCAACATCATACTCATCGCAAGAAATAAAGGCAAAATTACACTTTGCTGCCGACAAAGACGATAGCTAATCTTGGCAATAAAACCGAAGCTCAGCCCCTGAAATGCCCCCAATAGAACACGCTGTAAAATGGGATCAACATGATAGGCCAGCCAGTAAGTTGGTACATGGATGAGGGGATTAAAAAATGTCTGTGCACCTGCCGTTGCGATATCATAGCCATGACGCCCATACAACCAAGCATATGGATTATACATATGGTAGCTTCCGAAGTCATAACAAGCACTTTGTCCCACCAAAAAGGCGATAATTGCAAAGATAAACATACCGGTGGCAAAAAATAATGCTTTGGGTGTTTCAAAGAACAAGAAAAATTTTTTCAAAAGTAGCATGCTGTTTTTCTCATATTTTTTGCGCAATAACCACCATCTGCCCGCAAGGCAAATAGAGCAACTTTTGTGTTATCGCGTTGGGAAGAATTTTCAGCATTGCTTGCACAGAACGCCACACCCAGCGAATAGCCCGCTCGGGTCTTTCCACCAATAATCCTGTAAGATAATCAAGGCTAAGCGGCTTGTTAAAGGGTTGTTGCAGGGTTTGCTGAAAGCCTGTTTGCTGTAAGGCAGTAGCAATAGTGGCGGGCGAAAAATAAAACAGGTGTTCCAGCAAATAATGCGGCCATGTTTTATGCATCAGTTTTTGCGACAAACTCGCCACATTGGGTAACGTCAGCACCAGCGTGCCGTCGGGTTTTAACCGCCGATGGACTTCAGTTAAAACGGCGAGCGGGTCACGAGTATGCTCCAGCACATCCATGAGAAAAATGGCATCAAACGTAATGTCTGCAAAAGGAAGGTCTTTCAGTTCGCCGCAGTGGATTTTATCACTGCCAAATTGTTCCGCACACAAACCAGCAGCAAAAGCAGAATACTCTATACCATATACCTGATGCCCCTGTTCTTGTAAAACAGCGAGTAAATCCCCTTCCGCGCACCCGACATCAAGGACTGTTGCAGCGGCAGGAAGCATGGCTTTTTCAACACTCATCGCAAAAGTTTGTCGTTTCATTTGCGTGTAGGAGGAGCCACACCCCATTCGGTTTTTGTGATACTGCGCCGCATAAATCTCCCCCAACACCGCATCATCAGGTTGGGGTGACAGCCATTCAAAACCACAGGATTTACAATGCAGGAGGGGATATGTCCCTATATCAAAACGGTGTACCGTTGCCTCGCTTTTACACAAATAACAGGTAGTCATCTCAATTTCCCTTAATCGCGCTGAATGTTTCTTCCGTTGTACTATACAGCAGCGTTTCAACAGGGGTTTTAAGGGGCGGTTCGCTGCCATTTAAAATAAGGTGCGCTGTTTGCAGCACTTCCTCAACGCTAATTAGTTTCATGCAAATGTTGTTGCCATTGCAGGGTGCTTTGTCAAAGATGTGCACACAGGGGCTGCAATACACACTTTTATAGATGGGGTAGAAGTTTTGCTGCAATTTCATGGTGTATTGGCGCGGGTGGGTTGCCCCAAACAGCGCGAGTGTTTTAACGCCCAAGGCAAGGGCTATGTGCATCGGGCCTGTATCATTCGCGACAATCATGCGAGTGTGTGCCACAACGTTGAGAAATTCGCTAAGGCTAAACAGCCCTGCTGTGTTAATAATACGATCACTCTCGATGCCCTCAACAATTGCGGCACAGGCGGCTTTTTCGGCAGGCGTACCACAAAAAATCAGCGTGCTATCAGGATAGCATTTGCTAAGGCGAATGGCAAGTTCGCGAAACGATTCTGCTGACCACCGCCGCTCTTGCCCTAAATCCGACGTGTTCGACGCAAACAAAATATAGTTCTTCTCCCGCAACGCAGGCAACTTTGCACACGCTGTTTCCCATGCCGTAGGGTTAAGCGTAAGCGGCGGAAGTTTATCTTCAATGCTGGATTCAGGAATATCCATCAACAATGCCAGCTGGGTGAAAATGCGGTGGCGGGGCGCAAAACTGTTGTAATACGCCATATGGGTATAAATCCCCACACGCAGAATATCGGAAGACTTGGTGTAATAGCCAAGGCGATTACGCGCCATACTGGTGACAGTGAGAATATTACTGATCTGCGAATAGACCTCAAGATTCAAAAATACATCTACGTTGAGTTTCCAACACTGGGCAATAAACCGCAGCACGGTTTTCAGCAATATGAGAGGGGTTTTA
>JBILKT010000164.1:0-4030 GCA_044376545.1 Alphaproteobacteria bacterium | reverse complement strand
GACTATGTACTTGTTGCACATGAAGAATGTGCAACGTTTCGCTGGGGCGCCGCGCGGGCTTTACCGCTCGCAAGATTTATTTGCAAATCTTCAGGTGCGAGCGGTATATGTATATTCAGCGTTGAATAACCCGCTAAAATTTGTGACGTAAATCACTGTGGTGCGTAAGTCCTGATCAGTAATACTTGCTGAACAGTTACCTTCAACCCTTCAAAAATATGAAGAGCAAATCGCTGGGATAAAAAATACTGAAGATACTGGTATAATACGTAATTTCAATCAATTAGGAAAGGAGAGAGAGTGATGAAAAGAAGTATTTTTGACATTATTGGAGATGCAAAAAAGAGCATTCCTCTAGATTTACAGCGCATTTTTCTCGAAGAAGGGATTTTCTACAAAGAAGAGTTGTTTGAAGATGATGATATGGCAGGGATGATTGAAAGTCATCCTGACGGCAAATACACTATTTCTGTGAATGCAAGAGATAAAAGCACGCGACAACGTTTCACTGCCGCCCATGAATTCGGGCATTATGTTTGGCATCGCCCGCTTTTTGAGGGGAAATTAGATGACAATTATGCGTTTCGCAAAAAAGGAGGATACCATAATTCAACGATTAAACCATTGCATGAAGCGCAAGCTAATAATTTTGCAGCAAACCTTTTGATGCCTTCTGAGATGATTGCAAAATATCAAAAATTAGGAATAACCGATACTGTGAAGTTAGCAGAAATGTTCGGTGTTTCCGAAATGGCTATGCGCATTCGATTGGAAATCCTTGCACAAGAACAACAAAAAAAACCTGCTTATGCGTAACGCCACCATCACCCGAAAAACCAAAGAAACCGATATTGCTGTCACCGTCCACCTTGATGGCACGGGCAAGAGCACCATTAGCACAGGGATTGGCTTTCTTGATCATATGTTGGAGCAACTCAGCCGCCATAGCTTGATGGACATTACCTGTAAGGCGGTGGGAGACGTGCATATTGATTATCACCACACCACCGAAGACAGCGCGTGGGCAATCGGCGAGGCGTTCAGCAAGGCATTAGGTGACAGAAAAGGGATCACGCGGTATGGACATGCCTATATCCCCATGGATGAAACGCTTACCCGTGTGGCGTTAGACGCCTCTAACCGCCCGTATTTGATTTGGAAAGTTGCCTTCACCCGCGACAAATTGGGCGATATGGACACAGAGCTGTTCAAAGAGTGGTTCCAAGCGTTCTCGCAAAGCGCAGGTGTGACGCTGCATATCGAAAACCTTTATGGCGAAAATAATCACCACATTGTGGAATCGTGCTTTAAGGGTTTAGCGAAAGCGTTGCGGATCGCGCTGACCATTGATCCACGGCAGGGGGATGCAGTGCCCTCTACCAAGGGGGTTCTTGGCGGGTCGTTGTAGAACGGCAAGAAAATAGTAACTACCAACCTAGCATGCCTTTTTGTTAAAAGGCACGAGGCACGAGGCACGAGGAAAAAGAAGGGACTCTTTTGATACTCTTTTTTTCCTCGTGCCTCGTGCCTCGTGCCTCGTGCCTTGAAGAGTAGCTAGGGAGTTACAGAAAATAAAAAGACCAGACCCCGTCATGCGAGGGGGTGACGTTCGTACTATAATCCGTCACCCCGTCTTTATGACGGGGTCTGATAAATAATTATAAAGCATTCTGAAGACTCTGCGCCTGATACGCTGCCAACCACGCTGTTTCTGCTGCCGTCAATAAATCCCACGCAATCAGCCGTTCATCAAACGGCGCAAGGGTGAGTGTTTCAAAGCCGAGCATATGGCGTTCGCCACCGGCTGGTTGGGGTAAGTCCTCGCGCACTAACACTAAATTTTCAAGCCGAATGCCGTAGTCACCCGTTTTGTAATACCCCGGTTCATTAGAGACAATCATGCCATGTACTAACGCCACATCCGTATAGCGTTTGCTGATGCCGATGGGGGCTTCATGCACACTAGAATAGCTGCCCACGCCGTGCCCTGTACCGTGGTCATAGTCGAGTCCCGCTTGCCAAAGGGCTATGCGTGCTAAGGTATCAAGTTGTGCGCCCGTTGTACCTTTGGGGAAACGGGCGGTGGCAATAGCGATGTGCCCTTTAAGCACGCGGGTAAAGCGATCTTGTTGCTCTCGTGTGGGCATACCATTGCCGATGAATACCGTGCGCGTCACATCCGTTGTACCGTCTAGGTATTGCGCCCCTGAATCAAGCAGAAAAATATCACCCTGTTGCAGGGTGCGATTGGTCTTGGGTGTCGCACGATAATGCACAATCGCACCATTCCCGCCACTGCCGGCAATGGTGGGAAAACTGAGGTCTTTCAGCTGATTAGTAGCACGGCGGAATGACTCTAATTTGTCGGCACATTCCATCTCGGTCACGCTGCCCACAACAGCGTCTGTTTGCAGCCACTGGAGGAATTTTGTAAGTGCTGCACCATCGCGTTTGTGTGCGGCGCGTGTGCCCGCAATCTCTGTCTCGTTCTTAATCGCTTTGGGGAGGGTGCACGGGTCATCGCCTAGAATAGCGGCAGGTAATAACCCCGCAAACACACTGGGCGCGGTGGTTTTATCAAGCAGAATATTTGTGTGTGATAGCTGTTGCAAGGCGGTCAAAATATCTTGCTCTGCCGCATACGTTACCGCTGCGCCAAAGTGCTCGCGAATAGCGTCGGAAACTTTGGCGGGATGGGTGAAGAGCTGCACATTGCCCGTTGTATGCACAATAGCATAGCCTAACGACAGAGGCGTATGCGGCACATCATTCGCACGAATATTGAGCAGCCAACAGATTGACGCAGGATTAGACAATACCACCGCTTCAACGTGTTGTTTGTGCAATAGCGCGATACTCTCGGCTAGTTTTTCCTGCCATGATTTCCCTGCATACTCTTGCACATGCAGCACAATAGGCGTGGTGGGTTGTGGTGGTTGGTCTATCCAAAGTGCATCAATCGGGTTGCGCTCGATGGCATCAAGTGTCACCCTTGTGTTGTCCAGTGCTTTGGTGAATTTTTTAATGTTGTCCGCTGTGTGTAGCCACGGGTCATAGGCGATACGATCCCCGTTTTGTGCCTGTTCCGCTAGCCATGCTTGCGGGGACTGTTCGGCGACAGGCACCACCGAAAACAGCGTTGTATCCACCTCTTGCGGGGCTTGCAGCGTGTAACGCCCATCCACAAACAACGCGGCTGTATTCTGCAACACTATCGCAAACCCTGCTGAACCTGTGAACCCCGTTAGCCATTCCAAACGCTTGGCACTCTTTGGCACATACTCATTTTGATAATGATCTGCCAAAGGCACAAGCATGCCTTGGTGGTTGCTTTTTTTAAGAGCCGTGCGGAGGGAAAAGAGAGGAATCATTATCTGAGAATAAAAGAAAACGGGGGGGAATATCCACACCCGTTTTCTTGTGGATCGGTTGAGCGTAAGTCTTGCGTTGTATTGTCTACCAGCGAAAGACTATCTTTGGAATGCTCCAAACGAAAGTTAAGCGCTTCAAACACTTGGACAACTTTAATCACATAGACAATATCTTGTACTGCTTACGCAGGACGCAATTCCGAGCAATAAAAAAAGCCCCCTCCGAAAAACAGAGGGGGCCTGTTTTCTATTCGTTGTTTATTTCAAAGTGCAATAGTTATCACGCCAATCATAATAGTAGTCATAGTACTGCCAGACTGATGAATGCAGACTAGTACAAAATTGAGACCTGTATGTTATAGTTGCTTTTTCTGCTGTGCACTTTGATTTAAAATCAGCCTGCAATGCGTCCATACATGTTTTAAATCCGCTAAAGTTACTGGTCGACATAGCGTTACAAGTTTCATATTGTGGCAGCCAACTATTAACACCTGTTGTATCAGCGCAGCGAGCACAATCGGTATAATACCAACCGGCTATTGTTCGTTGGTCAGCATTTGTATATGAATAGTAGCATGTCAAAGGACTTCCAACTTTTATTTGTAAGCATTTGTTTCCTACCAGTCGAGATCCTGAAGGGCATGTAGTACCATCATCAT
>JBILKT010000163.1:0-4039 GCA_044376545.1 Alphaproteobacteria bacterium | reverse complement strand
AAGATGCCGAAGCCATTGCCCGCAAAGCGCTTTATATTGCAGCCAGCATTTGCGTGTATACGAACCACAATATTATCGTTGAGAAATTATAAGATATGACCACAGTTGCTTTAACGCCCCGCGAAACGGTTGCGGAATTAGATAAACACATCATCGGACAACACGACGCGAAACGGGCGGTTGCTATTGCGTTGCGGAATCGCTGGCGGCGGATGCAACTGGATGACGGAATGCGGGAAGAAGTCGTGCCAAAAAACATTCTGATGATTGGCTCAACGGGCGTTGGCAAAACCGAGATTGCGCGTCGTCTTGCCAAACTCGCCAATGCCCCGTTCATTAAGGTAGAAGCCACCAAATTTACGGAAGTGGGCTATGTGGGGCGGGATGTGGAGCAAATCATCCGCGACCTTGTGGAAATCGCGATTAAACAAGTGCGGGAAAGCAAGTCGAAAGAGCTGGAAGAGAAGGCAAAAGAGAACGCCGAGAACCGCCTGCTGGATGCGCTGGTGGGTGATGCCGCAAGTGTTGAGACCCGCAATAAATTCCGCGAGATGCTCCATGCAGGCAAGCTAGAAACCCGCGAAATTGAAATTGAGGTGGAAGATAGCGGCGGTAACGCCATGCCGACGTTTGATGTGCCGGGAATGCCGGGGGCGCAAATGGGCATGATTAACCTCAGCGATATTTTGGGGAAAACTATCGGGCGGCAGACCAAAAAGAAAAAAATGACCGTGGAAGAAGCCCGCCCCATTTTAGAAGAAGAAGAGCAAGAAAAGCTGATCGATAACGACGCACTGGTTGATGAAGCAATCAACAGTGTGGAGCAAAGCGGTATTGTCTTCCTCGATGAAATTGACAAAATTTGTGTGCGCAGCCACACAGGCGGCGGGGACATTAGCCGCGAGGGTGTCCAGCGCGACCTCTTACCGCTGATTGAAGGCACCACCGTCAACACCAAGCACGGTACGGTGAAAACCGACCATATTTTGTTCATTGCGTCAGGCGCGTTTCACCTTGCAAAGCCCTCTGATTTATTGCCTGAATTACAGGGGCGATTGCCGATTCGTGTGGAACTCAAACCGCTTTCACGGGATGATTTCCGCCGCATTCTGGTTGAGCCTGAGGCAAGCCTTACCAAGCAATACACGGCGTTGCTGGCAACAGAAAACGTGGGTCTGTCTTTTACCGAGGCGGGCGTGGACAAGCTTGCAGAAATTGCCTTTACCATCAACAATTCGGTCGAGAACATCGGCGCACGGCGACTACACACCGTGCTGGAGCGCTTGCTAGAGGAGATTAGCTTTAATGCCTCAGAACAAGGCGGCAGCACCCTTGCCATCGATGCCGATTATGTGGAGCAAAAACTGGAGGGGTTGTCGAAGAATACGGATCTCAGTAAGTTTATTTTGTAATACCAATCCGCTTAAGTTTCTGAAAAATTTTTGGACCCCAGCCTTCGCTGGGGATTCGCTCGGGGTGGTTGCTCACTCAGGTCGAATCCCCAGCGAAGGCTGCGGTCCATTTACTTGATTGACGATACGTTCTTTTAGAAATTTAACCGGATTGGTATAAGATACACCCTGCGCGTCATCACTTCGCTATTATAAAAATAAAATGCTTGACGAATATATATATATATTAATGTGTAATTAACTATATTGTTAATTTTGCAATTATAGCCTTGTAAACGTTAGTTTCTGAGGTCTTGATATGTTTCCCGAAGCTTTTTTTAAGCCTGTCCGCACAGAAGAAAAAAAACTCAAGCGCTGGGGTGTGACGCCTAAATGGGGGGACAAACTCCTATATTTAGACGACTTCTCTTCACGTGACTACATCAAAACGGATGTATTCGATTGGGAAATCACCAATGGTGAAGACTTGGGAAGTATTTGGGGATTGAAAGTTTTTCTCGTCCGCAAGGGTACTGTCATAGATACCCCTCAATACACCATAAAAATTTCCGGATTTTTCTTTTTATGGAAAGCGACTTTTCGCAAAAAATAAAACTGTTGCTTGTTTTGCATGACCTCCTTCGGGAGGTTCTTTTTTGCCGCAATAACGCGGGAGCGCAAAAGCGTTTTGCTGTACATCACACCAAGATGGTATGGTTATTTTCCAGACCCCGCACCTCCCCTACGGGCAAACGCCCTTAAGGATTGCGGGGTGACGGACTTTTGCGTTGCAGCCCACTCAAAAACCTGATACCAAAATATCATCACATAACGTATTTATTATTTTTGAGGATTTTATGAGCGTAGACAGAGCCAAAGCACTCGATGCCGCCCTTGGGCAAATTGAAAAAGTATACGGCAAAGGCTCGATTATGCGCCTTGGGCAGCGCGGTAAAGCGTTGGATATTGAGGCGGTGTCTACAGGGTCTCTGGGGCTGGATTTAGCGCTCGGCATTGGCGGCTTGCCTAAAGGACGGGTTATTGAAATTTTCGGGCCTGAAAGCTCAGGCAAAACAACACTCACACTGCACGTTATCGCTGAAGCCCAAAAAATGGGCGGCACCTGCGCGTTTATTGATGCAGAACACGCCCTTGACCCGAGCTATGCGACAAAATTGGGTGTAAAAATTGATGAGATGCTTATCTCGCAACCCGACACAGGGGAGCAAGCCTTAGAAATCGCGGATACACTGGTGCGTTCGGGGGCGGTGGATGTTTTAGTGGTAGATTCTGTCGCAGCGCTTGTCCCTAAAGCTGAATTAGAAGGCGATATGGGCGATTCGCATATGGGCTTACAAGCCCGCCTGATGAGCCAAGCCTTGCGCAAGCTCACCGCGTCTATTTCCCGCACAAATTGTATGGTTATTTTCATTAACCAGATTCGCCAAAAAATCGGGGTGATGTTTGGTAACCCTGAAACAACAACGGGCGGAAACGCGCTGAAATTCTATGCTTCCGTGCGGTTGGATATTCGTCGCATTGGGCAAATCAAAGTGGGCGAAGAAATTATTGGTAACCACACCCGCGTAAAAGTGGTGAAAAATAAGGTTGCGCCGCCGTTCCGTCAGGTGGAATTTGATATTATGTACAGCCAAGGGATCTCCAAAATGGGCGAACTCATTGATCTGGGCGTGAAAGGAGGGCTGATTGAAAAGTCAGGCGCGTGGTTTGCGTATAACAATCAAAAAATTGGTCAAGGTCGCGAAAACGCCAAAACCTTCCTCAAAGAAAACACAGCGATTGCCGAGCAAATCGAAAAAGCACTGCGCGGCAACACAGGGTTGGTCGATGCGTTGTTATCCAATGACAACGACGGCGGCGATGAAGACGGTGTTGAGCCAAACGCTGGGGAATAGTGAATTAGGCGGGAGTTGGCAGGCAGGGAGAAATTTTCTAGTAAGCCATAATCATCAAAAGCAGGATTTTCTGGGCCCCTGCCTTCGCAGGGGATTCGTTCAGCACCCAGCCGAATCCCCTGCGAAGGCAGGGGCCCAGTTCCTTTAGTTTTTAAAGTGAATTGGTATGACAACGCGCCCCATCGCCCTTGGTATTTTTTACGCATTGTTAGCGTTAGTGGTGGTGTCCCCATTGCCGTTTGGCGCGGCAAGGGATTGGGCATGGCTGCCGCTGTGCATCGGCATTACCACGCTTGCCACGCTGTTTTTTGGCTTGCTAACAGTCTGCAAAAGCCCCCCTGTCACGCTGCCTGCACTCTCGCCGCTTAGAATACCGCTGCTATTCTTTTCGTTAGTTTTGCTGTGGGGAGCGTTGCAAACAGCGTCTTTCACGCCTACCTCGTGGCATCATCCGTTGTGGCAACAAGCGGGAGACGCACTCGGCAAACCGCTCAAAGGCAGTATTGCGCTGGATGCGCAACGCACCTATCATCAAATCTTGCGTTTTTTTAGCTATGCGTTGGTATTTATTTTGACCGCGCTTCTCACACACAATCCAAAACGTGCAGAAATTGCCCTCAAAGCCTTGAGTTTTGGGGCGTTGGGCTATGCATGTTATGGTCTGTTGATTTACTTTAATGGCAACACAAGTATTCTTTGGACGACGAAATGGGCGTATTTCAAGGATCTCAC
>JBILKT010000030.1:0-12439 GCA_044376545.1 Alphaproteobacteria bacterium | reverse complement strand
TACCAAATCAGGGACAAAAACGCTGTTTTTGACCTCAAAAACTGGAAAATAGCACTCAGGCAAAAAATAAAATCATTCAAAATCAGTGTTTTGTGTCATTATAGGGGGGCTGGGTAGTTACGAAAACTGACGACGACTGACTGTTTATGAACGCATTTGACGGCGGATTTTCTACAATACTTCGCTATGAATTTTTTGTAATACCAATCATCTTTGAAATCCAAAGGAAAAATGGACCCCAGCCTGCGCTGGGGATTCGCTCGGGGTGGTTGAACTTAATAACTCCCTATTTCTTTTCATCTGAAGCTTGCGGACGTTGCGCCACAACCTCATCAATCAACCCGAATTTCTTTGCTTCTTCGGAATTCATGAAGTTATCACGCTCCATGGAATTTTCCACAACGCTAAGCTTCTGCCCTGTATGCTTCACATAGAGATTATTTAAACGGGCTTTGAGCGAAAGAATTTCTTTGGCATGAATTTCAATATCTGTTGCCTGCCCTTGGAAACCCCCTGAAGGCTGGTGAATCATAATGCGTGAGTTTGGCAACGCATAGCGCTTGCCTTTCGCGCCTGCGGTGAGCAACAATGAACCCATGCTGGCTGCTTGCCCAATGCACACCGTGCAGACATCGGGAGAAATGTATTGCATGGTGTCATACATCGCAAGACCAGACGTTACCACACCACCCGGAGAGTTAATGTACATGTAAATGTCTTTTTTGGGGTTTTCTGACTCCAAAAACAATAATTGAGCGCACACTAACGAGGAAATACCATCATGTACAGGACCAACGAGAAATATAATCCGCTCTTTGAGAAGGCGCGAATAAATGTCGTAAGAACGCTCCCCACGGTTAGTTTGCTCCACCACCATCGGCACAAGCGTGTTATTATAAACCTCTAAAGGATCTCTATCAAAAGCCATGGTTATTCTCCTGTTTGTTCGGTCTTTGCTTTGGTTTTCTTCGGGGCTGCTGCTGCTTTCGGTTTTTCTTCCTCAGCATCCTCTTGTTGTGCTTCTGATGCTTTGTAAAAGTCTTCTTCCGAAATTGGCTTTAAAGAGACGGTTGCTTGTTCAATCATAAACGCAGCAACTTTATCTTCATAAAGCGGCGCACGAATAGTATTGATTGCCCGTGGATTTTGCTGGAAAAACTCTAACACTTGGCTCGGATTAGCCGAGCTGAATGCTCGGGTGAAAATGGCGGCACGCACTTCCTCATCCGTCACCGTTATAGCATTTTTATTGCCAATATCTGCCAACACAAGCCCTAATTTCACACGACGGGCGGCAATCGCGTGCAACGCTGGTGTTGCCACGGGGGCATCATGGTCATGATTGCAATGCTCATCATGTACATGGTCATCCTCAATGTGTTGTTGTACAACGCGTAATTCAGCAGCAACAAAGCTAGGCGGCAATTCAAAATCAACGGCAGCATCCACAGCTTTCAGTAATTCTGCTTTTAAATAGTCCTGGGTTAGTGTCTTGAACTCTTTTTTGATGTTGTCTTCCACGTACTCTTTGAGTTGCTCTAAAGAGTCAACACCCATTATTTTTGCAAACGCATCGTTTAATTCTTGGGCAACAGGCTGTTTGATTTCATGAAGCGTAATTGCGAAGTCTGCGGCTTTCCCTGCAAGATTTTCTGCCCCATAATCAGCAGGGAACGACACATTAAGGGTGAACTCTTCCCCTTGCTTTTTGCCGATAATCCCGTCTTCAAACCCAGGGATCATTTGTTTGCTACCCAGCACAACCTTAAAGCCTTCGCCTTTGCCACCTGCAAACGGCGTGCCGTCAATGCTACCAAGAAAATCAATGGTAACTTGGTCGCCAGTCTCAGCGGAGCGGGGGGTAGGTAAATCTTCAAACTGCTGGCTGTCTTCTGCAAGGCGTTTAATGGCTTCGGCTACTTTTTCTTCCGTTACATCAATAGTATAGCCAGATAACACTAATGCTTTTAAATCAACTTCTGGCACATCAGGAGCAAGCTCTGCCTCTAGCGTGTATTCAAGGTCACTGTTTTCAGCAAATTTTGTCACACTGATTTTGGGCTGGACCACAGGACGCACGTTACGCTCTTGCAACACCTGCTCAGAGGTTTTCTGCACCACATTTTCCAGCGTTTCTCCCAAAACAGACTGTCCATAGCGTTGCTTCATGATAGTTGCTGGCACTTTTCCAGGGCGGAATCCCGTCACTTTTACCTTGTGGCTGAGTGCGACAAGGCGTTGAGTTGCCTCTGCTTCAACAATATGTTGTGGCACAACCACGGTGAAATGACGCTGTAGGCCTTTGTTAAGTGTTTCGGTAACGTGCATAAATCTTTCTCGTATAAAATGTATCAAAATCTCTGCTTTTGCCAGAGTGGTATCGAACCCGCCCGCCTTCGTCATAACAGACTACAGCATTGTATCCACTTCTCTAACGCTTCGTCAGGCTTGGCAAGCCAATCGCGCCGTAACGAAGCGAAGGTGGATGGTGCGGGTGAAGGGACTTGAACCCCCACGTCTTTCGACGCCAGAACCTAAATCTGGTGCGTCTGCCATTTCGCCACACCCGCCTTGAATGCCTTGTCTACAACAGCTTCTTTTAAAAAACTAGAAATTTATCGAGGCAGAGAACAGCAATAACGAATAGGTATCATTAAAGCCGTTATTTTCTGCTTTCGCCGCGCTATCAGGAAACGCACTGGCGTACGTTGTCGAGAGTGTTAACCAAGACGTTGCCCGATAATCCGCAAACAGATCAACCTCGTTTGCATAGCCCTTTGCGGTCCCCACAACAGGTTGATCGCGCTCAAAATTATAATAGACAAAACCTGTTGTCACGTCTTGTAGCGGATTCACATTGAGTTGCACCATATGCACGTGCTCATTGGTATTGAAAATTGTGTACTCGCCCACAACTTCTCCTAAGAACCACGCACCACGCCCTCTGCCAAACCCATAAAACAGGGAATCAAAGCCCTCGTCTGTGTCTGCGCTGCTAGCTTTATCGCCCGAATAGGTCATATAGCGATAATTAAGACTCGGTTTCCACGGGAATTCCGCAAAGGTATAGCCCACCTCGCCGTAATAGGCATAGGCGCGAACATCCTTAGTGCTTCTGTCATTCCATTGATAGGCGGCTTCTCCTGAAACAAACCAATTGGGCGCAACGGAAAACGGGTTGCCCTGAAAACGCGCACTCGTTGTTTTCAAACCATCACGAGAGTCTAAATTGCTTGGATTAAAAGCATTATCTGAATCAACAATGCTCAAATACGCAAAACCATATGTGAATTTATCTGTTGCACGATATTCTAAATTTGTTCCATAAACGCGCGAGAAAGTCTGGTCTTTATCCAGCTTCAGCATGAACACATCGGCATGATACGTTGTGTTATCAAACTTCACAATAAAGGTATTTTTAAAGCTATTTCGCGGGGAGAGA
This sequence comes from Alphaproteobacteria bacterium, assembly GCA_044376545.1. Lineage (GTDB taxonomy): Bacteria > Pseudomonadota > Alphaproteobacteria > JAJTHO01 > CANGXP01 > CANGXP01. The sequence continues at coordinate 8,997 of JBILKT010000030.1, read as the reverse complement.
TAGAGCGCCCCCTCTTCTCCTTGATCAAAATGCGGATCCCCCACAAGGAATCCATCGCCAATCGTGTAAAACTGGCGGCCTGTTGACAGGTCAAGCGTGTAATCGCCGAGAGTCTCGTTGTTGAGTTTTGATGATTTCCAACCGATATAGGCATCATCAACATCAATATCTTCGGGCTCTCCTTGGGTTAACCCTGTGGGGTCACCATCGCCCCGTGTATAGGAACCAATAACACTAAAGCCCGTATAAATCGTGCCCTTGTCTTCTAAGTTAAAATCAACTTTTACGCTGGGCTCAACAAAGCCTTCATTCCATGTTGTGCTGGTATTGGTAGACGCATTCTTGTCTCCCTGACCAAAATTAGAATTGCGATTTTGAAAATAAATGGCCCCTGCTGAAAGCCCCAAGCGCACATCCACGAGATCGTTTTTATAATACTCAATCTCGGCTTTTGCGGGTGTTGCCAAACACAATATTGCAGCGAACGATGCCGCCCAAGCCATGAGAGTAAAACGCACGATAGTCTCCTGTGTAAAATAAAAGGTAACGACCCACCTAGCATGCCTTCTTGTTAAAAGGCACGAGGCATGAGGCGCGAGGAAAAAGAAGGGACTATTTTTATATTCTTTCTTTTCCTCGTGCTTTGAAGAGTAGCTAGGGAGTTACAATAAAAAATGCACTATAAAAATCTTCTAGAGTAAGTCTAGTTTTTTTGCAGCAACAAACTCTCTTTTGTTGATTGCAAACGCACTTCTTTAAACTCCTGCAATTTAAACGCCCATTTTTTAGCGATTTTATTCAATGATTCCGCCTCATTTTGTACAACAGGGGGTTCAAGCAACACAAGAGGACGCTTGGCTGTGGCAGGCTTTTTTGCTTCCCAATCACGGGGAGATGTGGGGATAGTTTTTGCATCCACTATTGCCCACGTCGTGCCTTTTTCTGCCACCAGCTTGAGCACAACGTGTAAGCCGTCAAATGTCGTCACTTCGGCGGTAGTAAGAACAGGCAAGCCAACCAGCTCTTCTCTGGGGCGCACATCTTCAAACTGGAGATAGGAAAACAACGCACCAAAGCTGTCCGCAAGGGTAGGATCCTTTAGAGATTTCCCCACGAGTTCTCCTGTAAACGTAAACTTTAAATCGAAGGGGGTTTGCCGCTCCGCGGTGACACCTGTGCTTAAAGACACTTGTTTTACACGTTCTTGATCAATATCTGTCAGTGTGGGGGTAAGCCATGCTTTCGCCGTTTTGGGAAAGGGAATAACGTGCTCAACGAGATAGGTCTGCGCCTCACCCGCTTTGCGCACATACATTTTGTCACCTTCTGCTTTACCCAACAAAACATCGGCAAGAACTTTATCCTGCGCCTTCAGCGTCACCTGCACGCTTTGTGCGCCTTGATGGGTTGCGTCATCTAAAAATAATTGCGGGTAAAACGCGGGATTGCTGGTTTTCTGCGCTATAATCTGCGCGGTTGCCAGTCCTAATAAACGTGCTCTTGTTAGCGCAAAATCTGCTGGAAATGCCCGTATAGCGGGCACAACCCACTCATTTTGTACGCGTTCAACCGAAAACGTAAATCCATCATTGGTAATATCGATTGATGCGACATCATTGATAGATTCCTTCAATGATGGGAACAAAAGAGCCTTCTGTGGCGTTTTATGGGGTTGCTGCAACAGCAACACCGCCCCGAACAAGACTAAAACCGCCAACAGTGCAAAAAACAACCGTTTCATTGCTTAAAACACCCTCCACTTGCGTTTTACCGCAACCATGCCTACCCCCGCGATAAACACAGGCAACAGCCCGATATTCAACAACAAAAGTATGGTTTGCAATCGTTCGATGTCTTGGCGCAGAATCCGCTGTACATCCCGCAATTCCTTGCGGAGTGTTGATACTTTTTGCTGAAAGGTCGTAATCACCCCCTGCTGTTCAGGACTGAGCACCGCTGCGCCCTGTTTTTGATCAGTTTTGAGGAGCAACGCTAATTTTTCTTGGGCATTTTTCAGCTCATTTTGCAGTTCAAGCTCTTTGCGGCTAAATTTTTCTTCCGCAACACGTTGCATTGCCTGAATGGTCGTGAACGGGCGGCTTGCCGTGCCCCGACTCCCTAATTCTGCCAAGGCACCGCCGCCACTCAAATCCTCAACAGCACTGACGACAAACATCCCATTATCCGCAAACGGCAACAACGATGGCACACCACCACTATCAACCACATTTTGCGTCCACAACGCATCGCGCAACATATCGGTATCCGCCACCACAATCAGGCGGGTTTCTTTGCCCAAAGGCTGATTGCTAAATGCGCTCATCACCTTGCCTTCAAGGCGTGCAGCAAGGGTATAGTGCGTATTTTGTGGTTTAAACGCCTGCAAAATTTGCAAAACATCGGGAGAAGGTTGCAGCAGGTCAATCGGCAACAGCCCCGATTCTGCGGAAGAGGTGACGAGTGGTGTTATTTTAATCCCTGATTTATTATTTTTTACAGGCTGCAACGCTCCTGCACTGCCCACATTGAGGAGTTTTATGGGGCTCATCATCGGATCTTTTGCAAGGAATGCAGGCTCTTCCAAGCCCAGCCACGCAAGATAACTTATTTCTTGCTGCCGCCCTTCAACGTCCGCCTGTACCCGCCGTGCATAGCGATGATCGGCAACGAATTGTTCTTTTTCGAGCGTGATGCCCCATGCCTGCAGCAAATCAGCAAACGTCATTTTGGTTTTTGTATCTTGCGGCAAATTCAGTGTTGATTTTGGCCGTGCAAACTCACTTAACGGATCAACAAACGCAAGGACTTTCCCCCCTTTCAGCACAAAGGCATCGATTGCTTTAAGGGTTTCTGGTGTAAAATCATCAGGCTGGATAACCAGCAGCACGTCAGTGTCTTGGGGAATTTTTTTCACACTGTCTGGCAATACATCTGTCGTGAAAAACTGCCTTAAGGCCTGCAGAAATGCTGCCGGTTGCGGTGTTTTTCCCAGCAATACATCCATCTCATTACCGTCTAGCGGCAACCCAGACAGCACACTGACTTTTTTGCGTTGTGGATTTGCCAACGCATACAGCAATTTGCTGAGATCATATTCAAGGAATTGTTCGCGATCGATAGAAAAAAATGGGATGATTTCTTTGCCGTCTACACTATTTGTCCCGACTAAACCAAAGTAAAATTTATCGCTTTCGCCCTGCACTGCAGCGCTTTGGACGCCTGCGGCTATCGCTTCATCTTCTTCATCAGAAAACGGTTCAGGATTTTGTATTTCAAGATGGATATTGCCGTGACTTCGCGCTGCATATGCTGTCAGCGTATCCTGTACACGGCTGATAAACGCTGCATATTGCGGCAACAGGTGTGATAATTCTTTGGAAACGTAGAGCTTTAACGTAATCGGCTCTTTAATCTCTGCGATGATTTTTTTCGTGCCTTCAGAAAGGGTAAAGAGGCTATCGGCGGTCACATCCATCGCAAGGCGCGATGCTGTCAGTTCTAACAGCACATTCAAAAGGAGCACCGCCAGAAATACGAGCGTTAATAATCCCACCCTACTTTTTGCTGCAAATTTCATGGTTAATCCGCTTGATTCGCTTGAATTATTACTGTTGTCGCCCATAGAAAATAGCCTGTGAGCAACACAAAAAATAACGCATCCGCAACCCCTAGCAGACCCTTGCTTAAAGCGGTGTAGTGCGTCAAGACACTCACCCCCGCAATGGCTTGCAATGCGACATCAGACAACCAGCTACTAAAAAAACCAAGTACAATTGGCGTGCCACTCAATAACAGCACAAAACTACATGCGGCACTCAGGATAAACGCAACAATCTGATTCTTGCATAACGCTGAACAAAAACAGCCTACACTCACAAAAACGCCTGCTAACAGCCAACTCGCGAGATAATTCAGCGCGATAATGCCATTGTCAGGGCGTCCTAAATAATTCACCGTTCCCCACAACGGCAGGGTGAGCAACAGCGCAATGCCTGTAAACAGCCAGCTTGCAAGGAATTTTCCGAGTGTCGCCTGAAACGCTGTGATAGGCAGGGTCATCAGCAGTTCAATAGAGCCGCTTTTGCGCTCTTCCGACCACAATCGCATCGTCAGCGCGGGAATAAAAACCAGATACAGCCATGGATGAAAGGCGAAAAAACTGCGCAAGTCTGCCTGTCCACTTGCAAAAAATCCGCCCATAAAAAAGGTAAGCGCGTTACTTAACAATAAAAATAATATGAGGAAAATATATGCCATCGGCGTGTCAAAATACGAGAATAACTCTCGCTTACAAATCAGGCGGGTGGCTGGAGAAAGAATCCTCATTAATTCATCGTCCCTAATGTTACTTTGCGGAACATATCTTCCACACGGGCTGTTTCCATGCGAATTTGTGAGGCTTGCAGGTGTTGCTCGCTGAGTACTTTATGGACGGTATCTAGCAGCGCAAAATCTTTTTCGCCGTGCACACGCAACGCCGCCTGCGTCGGATCATCAGCCTGTTGAAATTCAACCTTTATGATGCCTGAAATTTTTAGCAACGTCGTCAATAGCGTATTGCTTTGCGCGCGCGCTACATGCACAATAACGTGCCGCTGTTCTTGCGCTTCTATTTGCATTTGCTGCGGCGTGCTATCCAACACAATTTTCCCCTGATTGAGAATGATAGCGCGGGTGCAAATTGCCTCCACTTCCTCTAAAATATGCGTGGAAATAACAATCGCTTTTTCTTTTGCCATTTCGCGGATAAGCTGGCGAATTTGGTGTTTTTGGTTAGGATCAAGCCCATCGGTTGGCTCATCTAAAATCAATACCTTGGGATTATGCAAAATTGCCTGTGCAAAGCCAACGCGTCGTTTAAACCCCTTGGAAAGGGTGTCGATGGGTTGGCGCAACACACGATGCAATTGCATACGCGACACCGCCCGATTAAGGGCCATCTCCTTCTTTTTTTTGTCTGTAATGCCGCGCATTTGCGCCATAAAACCCAAGAAATTAATGACCGTCATATCGCCATACAGCGGCGATCCCTCAGGCAGATAGCCGATTGCTGTCTTACATTCCAAAGGGTGCGTGTGCATTGATTTGCCCAGCACCCTCACATCGCCCACATCAGGCTCGAGAAACCCTGTAATCATTTTCATGGTGGTGGATTTTCCCGCACCATTGGGCCCCAGAAAGCCTAGGACATCCCCCACTTTTACGGAAAACGACACATCATCCACCGCTGTGATGGTGTTATATTTTTTGGTGAGATTATTGACCGTAAGAGCATCCGTCATAAACAGAGGTTACTACCCCTAAACAGGGCGTTTCGCAATGCTTTTATCAGTTACCCGTTAATAGCATTACAGGGCACCTCTAAAAACCCTTTTATCGGGATGAGTGGCTAGGAAAGGCAATGCGAGGAAACGTAAGCGTACATAAAGGTACGTGCGGCTTCCGAGCATTGGCTTGACAACGCCAATCGCCCTAGAAAAGAGGTTTTTAGAACTGCCCTACAACATCCCATTCCTCTTGCGTTACAGGCGATACAGACAATCGCCCTTGGCGCACCATCGCCATGTTTTGCAACAAGGGATGCGCCTTTATTTGCGCCAAAGATAGTGTATTTTTACAAGCAGCAACAGGCGCGATATCCACCATCACAAACCGCCCTGTCTCATCCGTTGGGTCAGGGTAATGTTCTTTAATAACCTCAGCAATGCCCACAATCTGCCGCTCATGTACAGAGTGATAAATCAGGGCTTTATCCCCAATTTGCATGGCTTTGAGGTTATTACAGGCTTGATAATTGCGTACACCATCCCAAGAAGTTTTCCCCTGCTGTAGTAGCATAGAGAAAGAAAATTCATAGGGTTCTGTTTTTAAGAGCCAGTATTGCATGGAATGAGTTCCTTAAGAGGCCAGCGTGGGCGGGGGCGAAGGGTGAGGGGGTCTTGATAGCCAAGACGCAATCTTTCCATGGCGGCCCATGCAATCATGGCGGCATTATCCGTGCAAAGAACAGGCGGCGGGGCAACAAAAATGCGGTCTTGTTGCACACATAACTCCTGCACGGCATGGCGTAAATAGACATTGGCTGCGACACCACCTGCGACCACGACATGTTGGCACAAAGGCGATGCCTTGATAGCCTTGGTGAGGCGATTGACGAAGCAATCCTTCACCGCTGCTTGGAATGAGGCGCATAAATCGGCAGCAGTTTGCGAGGATAACGGCGCGTGTTTTTGTTGATATTGCAACACTGCTGTTTTTAAACCTGAAAACGAGAAATTATAATTGTCTTGGTCAAGCAAGGGACGCGGTAAGGGGATAACGGGCTTCCCTGATAGGGCCATTTTTTCCACAGCGGGCCCACCGGGGAAACCCAAATTCAACATTTTTGCAACTTTATCAAAGGCTTCTCCTGCGGCATCGTCTAAGGTTGTCCCTAATTCTTGGTACTCTCCCACACCGCGCACCTCCAAAATTTGGCAATGCCCGCCCGAGGTGAGCAATAATACATACGGAAATGGCACGTCCTCCGTAAGACGCACCGTAAGGGCGTGTCCTTCCAAGTGATTAATGCCCAAAAAGGGCAAATTCCTTGCAAACGCAACCGCTTTTGCAAAGGTGGCGCCCACTAATAAGCCCCCCATCAGGCCCGGCCCTGTGGTTGCTGCAATTGCCGACAAATCAGCATATTGAAGTCCTGCTTTTTTCAAGGCTTCTGTGACTAAGGAGGGTAAATATTCTAGGTGTGCTCGTGAGGCAAGCTCGGGCACCACGCCCCCATACAGGTGATGCTCTTCAATTTGGGAGCGAATGATGTGAGACAGGATACGCTTTTGACTATCCACAATCGCAACGGCGGTTTCATCACAACTTGTTTCAATAGCAAGAATTTTCATAAGCACGTTAAAGAGGGCATCTGCGACAATAATCGGGCACCTCTAAAACCCTTTTATCGGGATGAGTGGCTAAGGAGCGAGGCTTGAAAAAGCACTGCTTTTTCAAACGCAAGCCAGTGAGCCTTGGCTTTCACAAACGCAAGTGTAGTGAAAGACTTTAGGCGCAACTGCAATCCGAGGAAACGTAAGCGTACAAAGGGTACGTGCGGCTTCCGAGCATTGGCTTGACAACGCCAATCGCCCTAGAAAAGAGGTTTTTAGAGGTGCCCGATCCTATTTTACAGTTGACAGCACAAAGCACAAGCCTTAACGCGACACCATGCACACTCCTGTTCGTCTTGGCACGCGTTCTAGCAGCCTTGCCCTCGCGCAAACCACTCTTGTTCAACGCTTGCTGAAAAGAGAGGCTCTTGTTGTGCCGATGACAACCGCAGGGGATAAAATTCTTGATATTCCCCTGTATGGTGTTGGCGGAAAAGCCTTGTTTTGCAAAGAAATCGATCAAGCGTTATTAAACGGGGACATTGATATTGCCGTTCATTCCCTTAAAGATGTGCCGACTGAGCTGCCTGTTGGTCTTACAATTGGGGCTGTATTGCCGCGTGCAAGGAGTGCGGATGTATTAGTGAGTGAGCGTTCACTTAATATTGACGCCTTGCCAGAAAGAGCTGTTATCGGCACATCGTCTCTAAGACGGCAAGCGCAACTTCTTGCCAAACGCCCTGATTGCATTATAAAATCTATTCGTGGCAATGTGCCTACGCGCCTAGAGAAACTTAAAAAGGGGGACTTTGACGCGATTGTGCTTGCCATGGCAGGCTTGGAACGCCTTAATCTCACACATCATGCAACGCAAATTTTTGATGCAGAGACGATGCTTCCTGCGGCTGGCCAAGGCGTGATTGCTGTTGTATATGCAACAGCACGTTCGGATATGGCGACACTGCTTGCGCCCTTAAATGACGCGAACACAATGGCATGTATTATGGCAGAACGCGCTGTTTTGCGCACGTTAGGGGCAGATTGCAAAACGCCTGTGGCTGCTTTTGCGCAAATCGAGAACGCGCAAACACTTGCGCTGCGTGCTTTTATTTCGCTTGCAGATGCATCGCAATCTTATACTGCTTGTGCAAGAGGTCCGATGGGAGAGGCGATAAAAATAGGGGCAGGGGTAGGGCAAAATCTCATCATCCAAGCTGGGGCTGCATTTATGAAAAAGGTATGTGGTTAGTGCTGCTGCTCACGCGTCCGCTCCAAGATTCAAAAAATGTCCAAAAGACACTTGAATCCTTTGGTGTTTCTTCTTCTATTGCCCCGCTTCTTAAAGTGGTTGCACGGAACTTAACGTCTCAAGCAGTAGAGCAAGCCATGGCAGCCCCCGCTCTGTTGTTTACAAGTAAAAATGCGCTGCGTGCGTTGCTTTTGTATCCTGAACTTCACGAAAAACCTGTTTATTGTGTAGGAAAATCGACGGCGCGTTCAGCGTCTTCTCACGGATTTAAAGATATTGCCCTCGTTGCACCGACTGTTAATGCGTTGCTAAAATCAGTCCCTCAAGACAAGGCTCAAGACAAGGCTCAAGACAAGGGAAATCTATTTTACTACTTTCGCGGGAAAGAGATAACGCAGCCAATTCCTTCCGCTTTACTCGCAGGAGAAGCTATTGTGTATGAGGCAGAGGGATGCAGTGTGTTGCCTAAAATAACAGAAAATCAGTTTCAACAAGGCATTATAACGGCTGTAGGGCTTTGGTCTGCGCGCACAGCAGATATTTTCGCGCATCTTATGATGCAGCACCATTTAATAAACTGCTTTTCTTCATTGTCTTTGTTTTGCCTTAGTGAAACCGTTGCAAACGCGCACCCACTTCTACAAACAGCACGCTATCGGCATATTGCCACTATGCCCAACACAAAAAGTTTGGTACAAAAAATTATCACAGGGCACCTCTAAAAACCCTTTTATCCGGATGAGTGGCTAGGAAAGACAATGCGAGGAAACGTAAGCGTACATAAAGGTACGTGCGGCTTCCGAGCATTGGCTTGACAACGCCAATCGCCCTAGAAAAGAGGTTTTTAGAACTGCCCCACAGAGTTAAAAAGCA
>JBILKT010000162.1:0-4049 GCA_044376545.1 Alphaproteobacteria bacterium | reverse complement strand
TGAGATAAAATAAATCTAGCGGAATGGTGACGTAGAACCCTTTATCAAAACTCCCCTCGCCGAATTTTTCGGCAGGAACATCGGTACGTGTCGCAAATACCCCCACAGTGACCCCACTGGCAAATGTGCGGGAAAGATCATAGGTTTGACCATCATCCCCTGCTAAATACCGCCCCGTACTGACTTTGGCAGTTAAATCATAATAGGGCAGTTTATAATATACCGCGAGATGTCCTGTGGTGGTGTGATAGGGCAGAAAATCAAATTTTCCGTCAAAGCCGCGTTGTCGTACCCAAAAGAAATTGCCGCCCACTGCCCACGGTTTTGTGAAGGGGGCATAGAGCACTTCTGCGCCCGCACCGCCAAACATTTGTTCTAACAATCCGCCTGTGACTTGACCATACCAATTGGGCGCAAGATTGCGGGTGAAGCTGGTATCCAGCGATGTTATGCCGCTCGCTCCCTGTTGTAAGTAATTTTTGATGCCACTCCGCACATTAGGAAGAGGACTGCCCGATTCAAGTTTAATCCCATCAAAATTGTTCCTAATATCTTGCGCGTAATGCAGCGATGTGCTGAGTCCCCGTGCCCATTCCACAGAGGCGCCAATATCCGCATAGACTTGATAAGAATAATATTGATCAGGTCCCCCGAAACTCTGCCGATACCCAGGGCCAATGCCCCAACTCAAGGCAGGGTATCGCGTTGTATTGTAGGTGGCATTTTCCAGCGGGGCGGGGGCATCGTTTGTCACCTCCGCCCCATACCACAGCTCTGCGGCACTGGCTTTGCCCTGCATGGCGTGTTCTAGCTGTGTGCGTGGCAAGGTCACGCTGCTGGTGCGCATGCCTGCATCTTCAGTGATAATTTGTATTTTCTCAACATTGGCAGGCGCATTGTTAGCAACGATACGCGCAGCGCGTCCTATAGCTTTGGGGCGTTCGGGGAAAGTTCCTTCACTCACCCAAACGCGCATTGTATGATGATCTTCTTCAACCGCTGTAACAGCAAAGCCATTTTTTTCTAGCATATCTGTTGTTGCGGTGGCGGTCTTTTGTTGTGCAGCCTGTTGCAGCGGTTTTTGTGTGGCGTATTCATTCACCAGATCATCATAAACAGTCCCTATCATGCCAGAAGAAGGCAGGATAATAGCCGGCGTAAGGGGGGCACTGCCTTGGTGTGTTGGAGATGCCCCTTCCACCGCAACGTTGACATTTTTATTCTTGGGGAGCAGCGCGGCAATCTTGGCTTTTAAAACGTCATCAGCAGGGCGACAATGAAGCGCGGTTTTTATCGTATAGGTTTGCCCTTCAATGCGCACCAATTTAACATCGAAATTTTTGTTTTCAGCGGGTGTGCACGGTTTTCTTAAGGTGCTTTCTTCCAAAGTTGTCTCTCGTAATACTCGTGCTGGGGGGCGTGGCGCAAGCGGAACAAGGTCTTTGTCAAGTTTAGGAAGTGTCGTTTTGTCTTTGAGTGACGCAGAGAATGATAGTCGCGCCATAATTGTATTGCCACGTTCTGCTCCGACAGAAACATTCACCCAATTCACAGGGCGATATTCTGCAGCAACGTTGAGGGGAGAAGAAACTTGCTGGGGGTTATTAAGGGGCTCAGATTGGTAATCGTTTCCATCTAACTCCATTTTAAGGCGCACGCCTTTAATGGGGGTGATATATTCAACACCGCCGAATAGCCCAATATTTTCACCACGAAAAAAGGTATTGCTAAATTGTCCTGCCGTAGACGTGCCTTGGCGAGTTTTAAAACTTTCTGAAAGGAAGCCAACGGGGTTTTTAAACTGCCCCCGTGTGCCTAAGTTCCCCCAAGCGACCCCCGTTGTGAAGTCCCAATTATAGTATCGCTTGCTGAACGCAAAATATTCGGAAGAAAACAGACCGGTTCCGCCAATATCTCGAAGCCCGATGGCAACTTGGGGGGTACTCGCTGTTTCCTGAAACAATCGTAACTTTACATCAATACCACGGTCATAAAAACTCTGTTGTTTATTGAATTGCAAAGAGCCTATTTCAATACGGTTGGTAATTTGTGTTAACCTAAAGCCCATTTCTAACCACGGAAGGGCTTGTATATTGAGGAACGCGCGTTGATAGGGTTTTACAACAGAAACCCCTAGGTTCATCTTGCCATCCTCTGCGAAACGGGCGTTTGGCGTTTGCAAGAGACCTGTGGCCCCAAAATCATTATAGCTAGGGGTGAATTCTTTGTTGCTTCCCACTTCTGCAAAAGCAACAGTATAGAAGCTACAAAAGAAGAGCAGGACAAACGCGCGAAGCACTAAGAAAAAGAGTGTCCTGCATAGCACGGCATAGAATCCCTATTTACGCCCAATAACGGCAACGGATGCAGCGGTGAGGGCAACTTGTCCTAACACCTGACTGGCATCGCGAATAGACGAAAAGAACGAGGCATTGACAGGTTCTGTTGGTACAACAATCGCACTCCCAGGAGGGATATTTTCTTCCGTATAATTCCATGCTGATAACGATAACGGCTTTGCATCGCCATTGGGCAGCACAAGGAAAATTTGATCATCGGCCGCGGAAGATTTTAACCCGCCCGCTAATTTTATGTAGTCCTCTGCCGTGTTTTTGGGGTCAAACTGCCGTGCACCCGCACTTAACACATCCCCCGATACCATCACAAAAAATGGGCGTTTCGGCATGAACAGCTTGTCTCCCGCTTCCAGCAAAATATCCTTTTGCGGTGTTACGGCTAGAACATCAGGGTCTGCCTCAATAACCATCCGTCCTAAAGGGATTGTTTCTTTGAGACTTTGAATGAGGCGTTGTGTTGCATCGAGAATCAACTGTGGATTGCCATTTGTGCCCACTTTATCCAAGCTCGTTAATAACGATGTCTCTAACTGGCTCGCAAGGCGTTTGAAATTCTCTTTTTCTTGTTCGCGCATGGAATTACGCGTGAACACCGCGCCATAGGGATAGGCCTCGCTGCTCAGTCCCCCCGCCCGTGCAATCACGCTAGAAAGCGTTTCTTTTTCCCGCACGTCATAAATACCAGGGCGGCGGAATTGCCCTGTGAGTTCCACAATCCCTATAGAGCGTTCGGAGACGCGTTGACTAACATCAACATAATCACCCACGCGCACTGCGGTTATTGCCTTAGCATCACTGAGTGCAACAGTTATGGGATTGGCTTTTTCTTCCCCACTCACAGGATCAAGCGTGAGTTGCGTAAGACGGATGGCGTTTTTATCGGCTTTGCTGCTGAGGCCCCCTGCTGCTTGGAGCAAATCTTCCAGCGCGACAGTATTTGCAACAGGATACACCCCCGGTTTGTTCACTTCCCCTGTAAGAACGGCAACATTATCAAGCAAAACAGGCAAAATATCGCCGTATTGGTAAAAAATCGTTGGGCATTCACCATAGTTTTCTAGGGCGGGTGCCGTATCTGTACGATTTAGTGAATCAGACAAATGTTTTGCACTCAAGAACCTACTAGAGCCTTGTGCTTTCACAATATATTGCAGGGCTTGAAGACCTTTGCAAATGGGGGCTTGGACGACATTATAGTTGCTATAACCGCGTGCCAAAAAACTACTGGGCGTTGTGGGTTTGTTTTCGGCAGCAATTTGTGCGGCGAACGTGTCAATGTCCCCACTTGTGGCAGATGGCGTAGTTTGTTCCACAGGCAGCGGGGGGAAAAGCGGGAGAACTTTTGCTGAAGGGCTAGAAGGGTTTGGAGACTTTTCGGCAGGTGCCGTGTTTGCATTCGGCTGTATCAATGCCGCATCACCCACCGCGCGGGAAAGCGCAATATCAAGCGAAGGGGGCAGTTTTTCTTGCAGCAATGCTTGCACATCAGCTGACCACAAATATTGAACATCGTCGCGACTCAGCACCACCAGTTGATCTTGATCTTGCAGAGCAACGTCTTCCGTCCCGTTCAGAATATTTTGTAAATTAACAGGAATAATTTTGAGTCAATCATAAATTTTGTGTGTGGAAAGCGTCTGGGTATAGGATGTGGAATTGAGCCAGAGCGAGTTTCCAATCTTTAACGGGCAA
>JBILKT010000161.1:0-4065 GCA_044376545.1 Alphaproteobacteria bacterium | reverse complement strand
TTCGCCACCATCCGCTCACTCCTCTCCACTACGCGGAAACAGGACGGCAATCTTCTCCATGCCATCGCCAATGCTCTAAGCGCACAACCCCCGCCAGTCATCTACTAAAGGGGGCTGGGGTGTTACTGGCCAACGACGGTTTTTTAAAAAGCTTACTTGCAAAATTTCATGCGTTCCTGTACAAGACACATCCAGCGGCATTCATTTTGCCGCTTTTTGTGCTTGCAACAAGGAATGAAAATACCATGGCTATTCCCCTTCTGCCAAAAGCAACCGCGATGTGGTTGTTAGAAAACACAACGTTGACCTTCCCCCAAATCGGGGCTTTTTGTGGTTTGCATGAGTTAGAAATTCAAACATTGGCGGATGCAGAAACCCTCACCTCCATGCGCCCGCTTGACCCCATCGCGAATCATCAGCTTACCGAGGCAGAAATTAAGCGTTGCGAAGCTGACCCTAAGGCGACACTGAAACTCCTCAGCACCAATCTGCCCAAGCCAAAATCTCGCACCAAAGGCCCTCGTTATACGCCGTTGAACAAGCGCAGTGAAAAACCCGATGCGATTGCGTGGATTGTCAAAAATCACCCTGAAGTTTCCGATGCGCAAATTTCTAAAGTTATCGGCACCACCAAGCCAACTATTGGCAAAATCCGCGATAAGTCACATTGGAATATCCAAAACATCAAGCCGCGCCACCCTGTTGAGTTGGGCTTGTGCAGCTCTTTCGAACTCGATCAAATTGTGAAAAAAGCACAAAGCAAGTTGCCTCCCTCTGCTGCAGTTATTGAAGAACAGGAAGCTATTGCTGAAATATTGATGTAGAAAAACTTTCCTTTGCAACTAAACTGTTGTTAAGAAAAAATTAATCTGTCATTTGTATCCTCGCACAAAATAATACACAGGAGTACCAAGTTATTAGACCGCCTCTTAATTCCTCTTCCAGCAAAAACACCCGCTTGAATGACGCTATAGTTGCTGATCCCGTTCGCCTTGTTGATGTAGGCGGCGAACCGCTTGGCATTGTATCTTTAGAAGAAGCCCGCGCAAAAGCAGCATCCGCTGGTTTAGACCTCGTGGAAATCGTGCCCACCGCCACGCCCCCTGTGTGCAAAATTCTCGATTACGGTAAATTCCGCTACGAAGAACAACGCAAAAAAGCCGATGCGCGTAAAAAACAACGCACCGTTGAAGTGAAAGAAATTAAGCTCCGCCCCGGCATTGGCGACAATGACTTCCTCATTAAAATGAATAACGTCAAACGCTTCCTCAAAGAAGGCGACAAGGTGAAAATCACCCTGATGTTCCGTGGGCGTGAAATGAGCCACCAAGAATATGGGATGAAGGTGCTGGAACGCGCCAAAGCGGAGATTTTAGAGATTTGCCGCGTGGAATATGAACCCCGCATGGAAGGCAGGCAAGTTATCATGATTGTTGCACCAAAATAATACCGCCTCAACATAACAAGAGCGATCTTGGTAACTACCTAGCTACTCTTCAAGGGACGAGGAAAAGAAAGAATATCAAAATAATCCCTTGTTTTTCCTTATCCCTAGTGCCTAGCACCTAGTGCCTCGTCCCTTGAGGATCAGAAGATGACTGTAGCTAGGAAGTTACCGATCTTGTTCTTGCTTGCATTCGGCCCTATTTAAACCCTATTCACTTTTACAGGGCTTACGCAGTGCTCGTCTTTTTTGCCCTTTCATCGTTAGAAAATTACTCAAAAGCCGCATTTACCTTTATGTAAACTTTCGTTTTTTCGTAATTTTCTGCCTTGAAATCATCAAAAAATCCTTCACCTGCGTAAGCCCTTGTCTAATATAGAAAAACTCGACGAGTCCGAGGAAAAGGTTCATGCGCGTTTTACAGGTTATGCTTGGCGAGGAACACGGCGGTGCTGAAACACATTTTATTAATGTGGTGGAAGGGTTGCATCGTGCAGGCATAGAGCAACGCGTTATCGTGCGCGAGCATCAAGGGCGCATTAATTTCTTACGCGATGCTGGCGTTCCCGTCATCGAACTCAGCAAAACAGAACTGTTGGCGAATACGACCAGCGATGTCTTACGCAAAGAAGTTGAGAGTTTTAGGCCCGATATTGTGCAAACATGGATGTATCAAGCAACCCGCGCTATGCCTGTTGGCGATTTTGTCCATGTGGGCTGGCTGCGCGGGTATCAGAATCTTAAAGACTACCGTCGTTGCGATTATCTGGTAGGCATGACCAAAGGCATTGTGAGTTCTGTTATTGAGCAACGCTGGCCTGCTGAACGCATTTATCATATTCGCCCGTTTGCGGATATCCGCTCCGCTCCCACTGTTCCCCGTTCAGAATTTGGCACACCTGAAGGCGTTCCCTTGTTGCTCGCCCTCGGGCGACTCCATTGGCATAAAGCCTATGACACACTACTCATGGCACTTGCGCTTGTCCCAAACGCCTATCTCTGGATTGCGGGCGATGGGGAGCTCTTGGGCGATTTACAAAAATTTGCTGTCGAAATTAATGTTATTGAGCGCGTGCGCTTCCTTGGCTGGCAAGAAGATACCGCATGGCTTTATGCCGCCGCAGATGTTGTTGTGCTTCCTTCGCGCTATGAGCCGTTTGGCTTGGTAATGACAGAGGCATGGGCGCATAAAAAACCGTTGATTGCTACAAAAGCCGCAGGCCCTCGCGCGACCGCACAGCATGAAGTGGATGCCCTCCTTATTGCTATTGATGATGTTGATGGTCTTGCCTCCAGCATCAAACGCCTACTCACCGACGATGACTTGCGCGACCGCCTTATTCAACAAGGCTACACCCATTATTTGCAAGACTACACGCTGCAATCAACCATCAACCAGTATAAGCAGTTTTATGAGGAAGTGTTGCGAAAAGGGCAAGTGGCAAACAAAAGCGTTTCTGCGAGTTTGCTTGATAAGGTGAAGGGGTTGTTTGGGAAGTGAGACCAATCCGCTTAAGTCTCTAAAATTTTCTGGACCCCAGCCTTCGCTGGGGATTCTCCTTGAGTGAGCAACCACCCCGAGCGAATCCCCAGCGAAGGCTGGGGTCCATTTTTCCTTTGGGTTTCAAAGATGATTGGTATAATCTAAGGTTCTTTTCAGACCAAAAGACGACAAACCTCAAAGAACCTAATACGGTCGCACCGCCCCGCGCCGTAGCCGCTCATTAATCGCCATCCCAATCCCCTCTTCTGGTATGGGCATCACCACAATTCTCGACGCATCGGTTTTATCCAACAAATGCAAATAGGCGAATAGCCGCGAAGCAGCTTCTTCCAAATTCCCCGCAGGGCTTAAATTAAGGGTATGTTTGGGAGCGGGATGTGGCACTTCCCCAAACGCTAACAAGGCATCCTCTAGAGCAGGCGTTGTTACATCTAACACAAGATCTTTATGGGTGGTGTAGTGCCGCAAGAGTTGTCCGGGAGAGCGGATTTCATCGCTTTTCGGATTGGGGGGCATTTTTAAAACCGCCTCGATTTGCTCTTGCGAGATTGCCCCTTGGCGCAGCAATTCCCATCCTGATGCACCCATACTAATATCAACTATCGTTGATTCAAGACCAATGCGGCAAGGATTATTATCTTCAAGGATGACATCAACGCTATCTGCTAAATACTGACGCACGTGCGCTGCCCGTGTGGGGCTGAGCATGCCAGAGGGGTTGGCACTCGGTGCTGCAAGGGGCTTGCCATATTGCTCGATAAGCTCCAACGCAACAGGATGATTGGGCATTCTTAAGGCAATTGTGGGTAATTTGGCGCACGTTTCTTCAGCAACAGCAAGCGCATCAGGGGCAGGGAATTTTCCCCACGGCCAGCGCTGCACGATAATTGTTAAAGGGCCGGGCATGAAAGCGTTTGCAAGGGCTTCTGCGCGTTCTTCCCATGCGCAATACCCGCGCATTTGCTCAACGCTGCTACAGTGCACAATCAAGGGGTTAAATACAGGACGGTTTTTTACCTGATATATCTTAAGAATAGCGTTTTTGTTGGTGGCATCTGCCCCCAGCCCATAAACGGTTTCTGTGGGAAACGCAACAAGTCCGCCATTTTTCAACGCA
>JBILKT010000160.1:0-4072 GCA_044376545.1 Alphaproteobacteria bacterium | reverse complement strand
TTCTTTTTTACCCCTCGCCCACCGCATTTCGGGCATTTTTATTCGTGCTCATCTCTATTCCCTCTAAAACCCACACTATGCACTAGTTAGAGCCTATTTCCAGCCCCCCTTTTTTTCCATTATGCCATAAAATGTTATTCTTGTAGACAATCGAGGCACACGCTCAAGGTGCGTCTCAATCGCTATACAACATCAGTATCACACCTCAGAAATAATTACAAGGGGGTGTGGAAAAAAAATCGTAACTACCTAAGCTACGCTCATCTTCTGATCCTCAATAGTGCCTCGTGCCTCGTGCGTTGAAGAGTAGCTAGGGAGTTACAAAAAATCAAAAACCATCCCTCCTATCATCTGCAAAACGATATACTCTTCTCGGGTGAACCACTTTAAGGCGTTGGGCGTGGGTACGGCGGAACTCTCGACGCGACGCCGTCCAAATCAGCAAAAATGTACCGCCCACCACAACAATATACAATTCCATGCGGAGCATCTGCAAAAACTCCCATCCGTCTTCTAAAAAAGACAAGGCTTTGTTGACCCACTGGCCGCTATGGCTATGGCGGTGCTCGGTATCGAACTGCTCTTTCAGGTAAGAAAACGGATTGATGATAATCTCAGCGAGATTCGTAAACAGTCTGTGTGCAAGTTCGGGCGTGTGATCTTCCACCCAATGGTCTACCGCGTTAGCAACAAAATTATTATATCTATCAAGGCGTTCTGGCTGCGGCGGCACAGCAAAAAAAGAAGATGTCATCAGCAAGCAGAGTGCGACAACAAGCACCACGCGATTGCGAATGCGGGGAAGGAACGGAAGCTTCATGGGGAAAGGTTAGGCTCTATTGACAATTAAACACGAGAGATTTGCTAGGATTTTTGTGTTTTGGCAAGGAAAAAGGCGCATGTCGCTATGTCGATAGCGACAAGACTTTTGACACAGCCAAAGCAGAAAAAGACAGCAAAGATCTTGTGCGGCGATTCTTTGGCGTGCTTTTCTGCCTGAAACACCTTTTGCAGCGTTAAAGCCCTTGCTAATATCTCGATATTGGCACCGTCCTTTGCCTTGCAGAAGCTGTTTCATACAAAAAATCATCGCCAGTTTAATTGTAAACAGAGCCTAGCCCGCCTGATTGAGGGTAGCAATCGCACACGCTACCGTCCAAATACTCCGATACCCATTGTTATTTGCTGGGAGTTTTATTGCCTGTATGGCCGCAATAAGTTTAGCAGCGTTCGTATCCAAAATAAAATTGTTCATTTGCAGCTCCATGATTTAGTGTGATTTAAATCACTTTAATAGTGCTAATATACACAAATTTCTGATTTTTTCAACACAAAAATCGCTTGCTCGGCAAAAATATTCGGGCAGTAGCGACGCAAGAGCTTTTGCAAGAGTGCCTTTCTGCCAATAGCCCTACTTCCCTCAACATGTAGGAATTCTCCCGCAAGGATTTCTAACCCCACCTCTTCTGCTAGCGCTTTAAAATCGCGGATGGTACAAAAATGAATGTTGGGGGTATCATACCATTGATACGACAAGTGTTTGTTAACAGGCATCCGTCCGCGCAACAAAAACTGCAATCGCACACGCCAATAGCCAAAATTGGGAATAGAAACAACAAGATGCTCTCCAATCCGCGCCATTTGCTCCAACACGGCACGGGGTTGCTTGGTGGCTTGCAGCGTCTGGCTTAAAACTATCCAGTTAAAGGCATTATCAGGATAATCACGCAAATCTTCATCAGCATCGCCTTGAATAACAGCAAGCCCTTTGCTTACACAGGCATTCACCCCCTGCTGGCTAATTTCTAACCCCCGTGCATCTACCTGTTTTTGGGTGAGCAGGTGATGCAGCAACACGCCTTGCCCGCAGCCCACATCCAACAAGCGGACTCCTCGAGGAATAAGGTCGGCAATTATTTGTTGATCAGGGCGCAGCGGCGCGGATATCATCATACTACAAAAATTCCTTATCTGGCATCGGTGTGACAGTTCTGGTTGTGCCTGCCTGTGATATACCGCTCGCACCTCAAGATTAGCAAAAAAAATCTTGCGAACGGTGACAATCAAATTAACTTTCATTTAATCTCAAGACGCGTAAGAATAGTTTATGGACTCTAAAAAAATACCGCCCGCCCCTACTCCCCCTACTCCCTCTCAAAAACTCTCCCTCGTTGTGCCGGTGTACAACGAACAAGACGTCTTGGAAAAATTCTTTGCAACCGTTGAGCCGATTTTGCAAAGCACAGGGATGGACTTTGAAGTCGTGTGCGTCAATGATGGCAGCAAAGACAATACGCTAACCATTCTCCTTAAGATGCAGCTGCAAAAGCAGTACATTAAGATTATCGACTTATCGCGGAATTTTGGTAAAGAGCGTGCCCTCATAGCAGGGATGGATAATGCGAGCGGGGATGTGATTATTCCCTTAGATGTTGACTTGCAAGACCCACCAGAAGCCATTTTAAAACTTGTGGAAAAATGGCGAGAGGGATTTCAGGTGGTGTTTACCGTGCGCCCCAATCGTCACAATGATAGCTTGCTCAAGCGTAAAACATCAGCCCTTTTCTACAAAAGCTACAACAAAATAGCAGTTGTACCAATCCAGCAAGATGTCAGTGACTTTTGTCTTATCGACAGAATTGCCCTTGATTCTGTGCTCCAACTGCGTGAGCGCAGCCGCTTCACCAAAGGTATTATTGCTTGGGTGGGATATAAAACAACGGTAATAGAGCTAGAACGCGCACCGCGCTTGGCGGGCGAATCGAAATGGTCACTCTGGAAATTATGGAATTTCGCCCTTGATGGCATCACGGGGTTTAGCACCGTGCCACTCCGCTTTTGGAGCTATGTGGGGGGCGCGGTGTCGCTTATTGCGTTCCTGTATGGTATCGTGATTTTAATAAATACGCTGATTCATGGGCGAGATGTACCGGGGTATGCATCCCTCATGCTGGTTATCTTATTCCTTGGCGGGATACAGCTTTTGAGCTTAGGTATTTTGGGTGAATACCTCGGGCGGGTGTATACAGAGGTTAAAGGCCGCCCGCTATACATTGTACAACAAGTGTATTCGCCTAAGAAAACAGAGGAGAACCCGTAAATGGAACAGTGGATTTATAAAGAAATGTTCGATCTTGAAGATAAGCATTGGTGGTATGCGGCACGGCGGCAGATTTTGACAACCGTGTTGCAAACGATCGCCCTTCCCCCCTCCCCCAAAATTATAGAAATTGGCAGTGGCACGGGCGGGAATCTCCCGATGTTGGCGCAATTTGGGCAAGTGGAAGCGATTGAGCCGAATAGCGAGGGGCGTGCGTTCATCAAACAGCGCGGTTTTCCTGTGCAAGACGGCCTATTGCCTGATCAAATGCCCGTATCGCCCGAAAGTGTGGATATGGTGGCCATGTTAGATGTGCTAGAGCATGTTGCAGAGGATGCAGCGAGCCTTAAAGCCGTGCATCGCCTATTAAAAACAGGGGGATACCTTGTGCTCACCGTGCCCGCCTTCCCCAGTTTATGGAGTTATCACGATACACAGCGGCATCACCACCGCCGTTATACGAAAAAACAGCTTGTAGAACGCTGTTTGGCAGCGGGTTTTAGTATTGAGAAAATAAGCTATTACAACACACTGCTGTTTCCTGTGGTGGTGGCCGTGCGCTTTTTGAACAAACTCTTAGGGCGACAAAATGCCAGCGATGAAAAACTCCCTTCTGACCGCACAAATGCTTTATTACAGGCCGTTTTTGCCAGCGAGCGGCATTGGCTCAAAAGGGCAAGTTTGCCCATAGGGGTTTCTTTGTTGGTGGTGTTGCGGAAGTAAAATTTTTATTTTATATCAAATAGATAATACCCCCTCACCCCAACCCTCTCCCACAAGGGGAGAGGGGGCTTCTTTGTGTCGTTATCTTTTGTGCGAACAATAGAAATAATTGTGACAAGCGGTACACGGATACTCCCTCTCCCCCAGGGCGATTGCATTAGAAAAAATAACCAATTGAAAAATAATGGTTTTTCAAAATTTCAACATTAAAGCCTATCGCGTAACATATTGTTTTTAAAGGAATAAAAT
>JBILKT010000159.1:0-4106 GCA_044376545.1 Alphaproteobacteria bacterium | reverse complement strand
CTTGAGCAAGAGCACCTTTAATATGTTCACCCTTCGTGAAGCATGGGTTTATACAGACCCCTTGTGTTTCTATAATATTTAACGAGTGATGAGAGAGACAAAGAAACTCTCCCGTTCTGAAATGCTCTCTATCCAGCATAACAATCTGATCTTCGCACTCTTCAAACCAATCAATATGCCATGACCGAGAACGGACATATACGTTGATTTCTTTGTCAAAAATTTGCTTGATAAACTTATGAATAGGTAGACCCGTTAGTTTTAAGCACTCATCAAATGGCTTGAAATTATTATGTTGCATCACCCAAACACCTTCATTGTCATACGTTCCAACACCCCACCTGTGTGTGATTCCGACAAGTGCGTGTATCGTTTTACCATCTGCAGGGTTTTATGCCCTAAAACTTCTGCAATTTCTGCCACAGAAGCACTATTCATGGCAAGATAGCTTGCAGTCGTGTGGCGTAAATCATGAAAGCGAAAATTGTCAATGCCAGCACGTTGCACTGCATTTTCCCATGCAGTGCGAATATCAATCGGTAGTTTCCCGTCTTCACGAGGGAACACCCATAGCACATCAGTGCTGCGGTTCTCAAAGTGTTGATGTAACATTTGCAATGCTTTCCCCGCACAGGCACACTGCGCCGTTCACCGTTCTTGGTATGATTAAGGATGATGCGTTGGCGGTCAAAGTCAACCTCAGACCATTTTAACGTGAGCAGTTCATTTTTGCGGCACCCTGTGCTTATCGCCATCATCACGATAATGAACAACTGGCTATTATTGCTGTCTTGACAGGCTTGCAGCAGTTTCTCTCGTTCCTCATCACTGAGGAAACGAACACGACCTTTTGCCTCTTTGAACTTTTTGATTTTACGCACGGGGTTATCTTGCACAACCTCCCATTCTAACATTGCCACTTGAAACACATGCCCAAGAGAGATGGTATAGCGATTAGCCGTCGATTCAGTCACTACACGACCATAGCGGTTAGCAATGCCCACAAGTTTATTGCGTGTTTCTACAATCAGGGAAGGGGTGATTTGTGTGAGACTGTATTTGCCGAGTTGTGCTTTCCACCACGCAAGATAGTGTTTATCGTTGAGCACACCTCTGCCTTTACGGCGGCTAAGCACTTCGCGGTTGTAACGGTCAATCAACTCACCAAGAGTTTGCTTCAATGCTTTGGTGTTCTTGAAATATTTACCGTCTCGGATTTCTGTTTCAGTTTTGCTTGCCCAGCGATTTGCATCCGTTTTGCGCGGGAATGTTGCACTGCTTGAGGGAAAACCTTTAATACGCACACGCGCATAATAGCGCACAGTGCCGTCTTTGCTGATGATTTCTTTGATTCTAGCCATGCCCACACCATAGCCAAGCCCTTGAATAAAGGGAATAATGTGACGTGACATGTGGGGAGGTGTTGCAGATTACTGCCCAAAATTTGCCAAAACATCTTTTTTGGGGAATGGCAGTATCGCTTAAGTCATTGAAAAGATTGGTTGCGGGGGCCAGATTTGAACTGACGACCTTCAGGTTATGAGCCACACGGATATGGTTTTTACGTTGTTTTACTAACATATATTTTTGTTTACATAACAGTGATATACGGGTATTTTCTTATTTATAAAGACTTATGAATATACCCCTATTTTCACCCATTTTGCGGCACCAGTGCGGCACCAGAATATGACAGCAATCGACCTGAACTTTACAAAGAAAGAATTGGAAGGCCTAAGCATTCCAAGCAATGGGCGTGCGTATATACGCGATACACGTGAAAAAGGCTTGTCTGCTTATATTACTAAGAGCGGCACCATAACCTTCTTTGTGCGCAAGCGTGTGCATGGTCGTGATGAGCGTATTATTCTGGGGAGGTTCCCTGAACTGTCTATTGAGCAGGCAAGAAAAGCCGCCCTTAAAGCAAAAGCAGAGATAGCACAGGGGGTTGACCCTAATGAGGAAAAAAAGCGGCTTCGTGCTGATTTGACTTTTGGCGAACTATTCCAAGAGTTCATGGAGCGATATAGCAAGAAGCATAAGAAATCATGGGCATACGATGAGCGAGAAGTAAAAAAATTCCTTTCGCATTGGTTTAATCGCCGTATTTCACAAATTTCAAAGCAAGAAATTCAAATTTTGCACGAGAAGATTCACGATGTGAATGGTTTATATCAAGCAAATAGATTGCTGGAGCGAATCAGGGCGATTTACAACAAAGCTATAGAATGGGGCTGGGAAGGCGTGAATCCTACCGTTGGGATTAAAAAATATAAAGAAAAAAGCCGTGAGCGTTTTTTGCGTAGCGATGAGTTGCCCCGTTTCTTTGAGGCGTTGGCGGCAGATGATAACGCCACCGCGAAAGACTATATTATGCTTTCCTTGCTTACTGGCGCACGCAAAAGCAATGTGCTGGCGATGCGTTGGGAACAGATTAATTTCACATTGGGGGAATGGCATATTCCCGAAACAAAGAATGGGGAACAGCATCGCATACCGCTTTCCCCCGTTGCTTTGGAAATCTTAGATAATCGTAGGCAACACAAAGAGGGCGATTATGTTTTTACTGGTACAGGGGCAAAAGGGCACCTAGCAGATCCCAAAAAGGCTTGGCAACGCATTTTAAAGAGGGCGGGTATTGAAGATCTACGCTTGCATGATTTACGTCGCACCCTTGGTAGTTGGATGGCGGCGAGCGGCGCAACAACGGCAATGATTGGTAAAACATTGGCACACAAAAGCCAACAAGCAACCAAGATATATGAGCGGCTAGATTTAGACCCCGTGCGTGTTTCTATAAACGCAGCGCATGAGGCAATTTTTACTGCAGCTGGCATTCATAAAAAAGGATAATGTGATGCTCACAAACAAACGCCTGAAAATTGGTGCTATCGTCAAGAATACAGCGCCTGATTTACTAGAAAAACTCCTCACTATTCATAAATGTTTGCCAGAGACGGAAAAACCCCAACATACTTCCCATAAAAATACCCTCGTTCCCTTTTTTGACCCAAAAGCCATTAAAAACTGGGCATTGATGAATGATTTTATATTGATTGAAGGCTATGCTAGCGGTGTACTGCCTGTAGATGACCTGTATTTATTTTTGAATACACGCCATGCAGATGCCGCCGATATATGCAAGTCATTGCCAACGAATCCTTATGACAGAATAATAACAGTGTTACTTGCGTGGTGTGATGATGTACGGAAACATTTTCGGTTGCGCTATTACCTTTTGAACAGTGGTAAATCCTCTAGGCTTGATAGGCGTGATTATATTGAGGGGGACGCATCTTTAAAGGTGTTCAGCACTGAATTAGAAGCACTCAAGCCAAGGTTGGAGCAAAAATTCAGTGATTTTTTGCTGCGAATGCATAAAAGCGGAAAAATAGTGCATTTTGATTGCGCCATGCTGGATGACAATTTGCATATTGCTGTGATTGGCATAGATGAATCTATCGCGGCAGAGGATATAAAAGAAGGTAGCGTAGAGTATACAGCTATTAATCCTCCCTTATATTTGGGGGCAGTGATTTCCCCAAACAAGCAGTTGGTAGAGGTGTACGCTAAAGGGGCGGTGCTGCAACGGCAATTGCATAAAGAAATAGCGAGTAGTATTTTTGCTGTGGAAGATTTGCCCGACCATGCAGCGCATAATGAGGTTTACGATACCCAAACTATTTTTGAAAATTTGATGCAGCATCAAAAACTACATCTCTCCCTTCCTGCACCCTTTATCAGTATTGCGCCTAAAGAAATTGTGTGTGTCAGAACGCGCCCTCCTTGGAATGCTCATGCTTTCAGAGTCTGGCAGGTTGATTCTGAAGACAGAGGTGCTGCATTATACGATGAGTTGAGCGATTTTTTGCGTGTAGATGCATCCTCACGCAATACCGTGCAGCCGTCTTATTTAAGGGCAAGAAAAATTCAGTTTACCGCTTTTTATAAAGACCAAGCACAACAAGAACAGTCATTTGATTTTCACATCAAAAGCAATGGGCAGACGAGTCAATCATAAATTTTGTGTGTGGAAAGCGTCTGGGTATAGGATGTGGAATTGAGCCAGAGCGAGTTTCCAATCTTTAACGGGCAAGCTCCATTTT
>JBILKT010000158.1:0-4109 GCA_044376545.1 Alphaproteobacteria bacterium | reverse complement strand
CCTTCGCAGGGGATTCGATCGGGGTGGTTGCTTGCTCAAGGAGAATCCCCAGCGACTCGCCGCGCAAGCGCTTGCGCAGTGGGACGCTGGGTCCAGAAATTCGGATGACTAAATTCTGTCCCTTCTTAACCCTGCCGCATCTTCTCAATCAGCCCCGTGGTACTATACCCCTGTTTAAGATTGGCAAGCACCACTTTGCCGCCATAGCTTTGCACAAACTTTGCGCCCACAACCGTCTCGATTGTATAGTCGGCACCCTTCACCAAGACATCAGGGCGTATTCTGTGAATCAGGTGTTCGGGCGTGTCTTCCCCGAAGAGAATTATACCATCCACAACTTCTAACGCGGCAAGCACCATCGCGCGATCCCGCTCCTTGTTCATCGGGCGGGCATCCCCTTTGAGGCGTTTGACCGAGGCATCCGTGTTCACGCCCACAATCAGCCGATCACAGGCGGCTTTTGCTTGGGCAAGCAGGCTGATATGCCCTGTGTGGAGCACATCAAAACATCCATTGGTAAAGCCAACGCGCAACCCTGCATCGCGCCATTCGTCAATCTGTTCCGCCAACAAACGCCATTCTTTGATTTTCAGTTCCTGATGAATGCCACTCTGTTTAGCATAAAGTGCTTGGGTGATTTCCTCAACACTTGCCGTGGCTGTTCCCGGTTTGCGTACCACGATGCCTGCGGCAACGTTGGCGAGTTGCATGGCTTCTAACATACTGGCTTTTGCGCCTAAGGCGGCGGCTAGCATCGCGATAACGGTGTCACCTGCGCCTGACACATCAAAGACTTTTATCGCTTCGGTGGGAATATGAAACACCTCGCCGCTTTTCAGCACTAGCGACATCCCTTTGGCGCTGCGTGTTGCAACAACCCCTGCAAAGTCATACCGTGTTAATAAGGCACGACAGGCGGTGACAATCTCCGCATCTGTTTCTGTGGGCAAGCCACTCGCAAGTTCAAGCTCTTGGCGGTTGGGGGTTACATAGCTTGCGCCGCTATATTTGCTGTAATCTTTGCCTTTCGGATCAACAATAATGGGACGATGTTTGCGTTTTGCCAAACTAATTAGTTGCTGGCACACGCTGTCGGTGAGCACGCCTTTGCCATAGTCAGACAACACCAGCACGGCGGCTTTTTCGAGTAAGTCTTCTGCTGTTGTTAACAGCTGCTTTTCCATAGTAGGGGACAAAGGCGCGGTGCTCTCTTCATCGGTTCTGAGTAGCTGCTGAATCCCCGCGATATGACGTGTTTTAACGGAGGTTGTGCGTGTTGAGTCTGGTAAAAAATGCGCCTCTACCTGCGCGCATTTTTCAAGCGCAGCGATGCATTTTGTTGCAACGGGATCTTTGCCTGTAACACTTAATAAAAAATTGGGTGTCCCAAACGCTTCAAGATTCAAAGAAACATTGCCTGCGCCGCCCAGCATCTCTGTTTGACGGTTAATTGATAGGACAGGAATAGGGGCTTCTGGCGAAATCCGCGTGACGGTGCCATAGACAAATTTATCGAGCATGACATCACCCACGCAGAGCACGGACGCGTGAGAGAGGGCGGGGAGGAATTGCAACAGGGGATGGATCATAGTACCCTAAAATAAGGATAACCGTGATTTTTTCAATCAATGATTTTGTGGGGGGAGGAATTTGTGTATAACGAGACCGCCAAGTCCAAAGGGGGGAGGTTGGCTCCCCCCGCTTGGCATGAAAGGAAAACATATAATGGTGAAAACATTATATTGGATCTTTTCTCTCACGATACGATTGAAAATTCGTAAACGTGTGAGGAAATAATCCTAGGGGTAGTGTTATGTTAGCGCATAACGCTACCCTGTTTTCCTCTTTATCCTACAAAAATTTCCTTAATAAGTCAAGTCTTATGACCTCTCCTCTCCTCCAAACAAAACTCGATGCGTTGCTGGCGCTCCACCCCAAAGTGATTGATTTATCATTGGGGCGTATTGAAACGTTGCTTAATAAAATGAGTAATCCTGAGCGTTTTGTGCCGCCTGTCATTCATGTGGCGGGCACGAACGGGAAGGGGTCAACGGTTGCCTTCCTCCGCGCCATGCTGGAGGCGGCAGGCAAAAAGGTGCATGTTTACACGTCCCCGCATTTAGTGCGCTTTAATGAGCGTATTGTCTGTGCAGGGCTTGAGATTGACGACACACGGCTTATCAATGCGCTCGATACTGTTGAGCACGTGAATGCGGGCGACCCCATTACTTATTTTGAAATCACCACCGCTGCGGCATTTTTGCTGTTTGCAGAAATCCCCGCCGATGTATTGCTGTTAGAAGTGGGATTGGGCGGCAGACTAGATGCCACCAACGTGGCTGTAAAAAAGCACCTTGCCAGTGTTATTACGCCCATTTCCTTTGATCATCAGGAGTATTTAGGCGATACGCTGCAAAAAATTGCCGCAGAAAAAGCGGGTATCATCAAGAGGCGCGTGCCTGTTATTAGCGCTGCGCAAAAAGCCCCTGTACGCACAGTGTTAGCCGAAACAGCCATTGCGAAAGATGCCCCCTTATTATGTGCTGGGCTCGATTATCGCATTGAACAAACAGCCACAGGATTTACCTATCATGGCACACGTTGGGAAAATTTTGCGTTGCCGCATCCCGCTTTATATGGCGCCTATCAATATGCCAATGCGGCAACTGCCATTGCTACGCTTGAGCAACTTCCCGCCTTAGGTATTACCGAACAGGCTATTATGCAGGGGGTTGTCACAGCATCTTGGCCAGCGCGGATGCAACGTCTTACCAGCGGACGTTTGCACAGCCTTGTGGGGCAGCAGGAATTATGGCTTGATGGCAGTCATAATGAAGCAGGGGCGGAAAGTCTTGCTGTGACGTTGAAGACGTGGCAAGAGCAAGGCCTGCCGCCTGTCACGCTTATTCTGGGTATGCTGGAAACCAAAAGCGTAGAGCGGTTTGTGGCGCATCTGCAGCCCTATATCGGGCAGGTGTATACCGTACCCATTCCGCGCACGCCCAAGGCGTATAGTCCTCAAAACTTGGCTGTTCTATTGCAAAAACAGGGCGTTGATGCTCTGCCGCAACAAAATATACAACAAGCCTTGCAAAATGCTGTAAAGCAAGGCATAGAAGGCACACGCAATTCAACGTCTCCCCTTGTGATTACAGGATCGCTCTATTTAGCGGGGAACGTGCTAGCCGAGAATGCAGTATAGCATTGATGAATTGCCCTCGTGGCGGAATCGGTAGACGCAACAGACTTAAAATCTGTCGGGATTTATTCCCGTACCCGTTCAAGTCGGGTCGAGGGCACCATTTAAATCAATGGCTTAGCGGGGTTTAGTGAGTGTTCTTCACTAAAGACAAAAAGATCTAGGGAGCAAATAGGTAGCAGTAGAAGCAAAGTCGGTTTTCTTTGCAGTGTTATTTTTTCCGCCCCATGCCGCGAAACATTCACAGTTCAATCAACGTTTTTGTGTGATGCGACGCTTCTTTTTACGGACTCCCACAACTCTCTCATTGAAGTATGCCATTTTATGGGGCGAGTACTTAAAAACTCATATCTGAAAGATCTCAACACCTGACGCACGTGCAAGGCTCTTGATTTTTATTTTTAAAAATAGTATAGTGCTTTTAATGTTTTTTGAGGACACTCAAATGAAATTGTACTCTCTGTCGAGGGAACAGCCAGGGCAATCGCATTAGGAATTTTATTCCTTTAAAAACAATATGTTACGCGATGGGCTTTAATGTTGAAATTCTGAAAAACCATTATTTTTCAATTGGTTATTTTTTCTAATGCAATCGCCCTGAGGGAACAGCAAGAAGCATTACGAAAACTGTTGGAATGTGAGCAGCTCTTCCGTCAAGAGCGCAAGGTAATCCATTTTATTCTTGATAGTCCAACGGTTACTAAATGCGATATCTTATGGCTAGAAAATTTTTCTGCAGATACAGTTAAGGAAAATTTGTAACACCCTACCTACCGTCTAAACCCTGATTGGCGGGGGCTGTCCTGCGAAGGCGTTTTTGATAGTTTGGAGCGGGTTGAGATTTTGCTTTGTGGCGGTGGAAAGCAAAGAACGGATGGTGGCAAAGGTTTGTGCGCCGTGCATGGAGCGG
>JBILKT010000157.1:0-4177 GCA_044376545.1 Alphaproteobacteria bacterium | reverse complement strand
ACAACTTAAAGCCATCTTTGTTAAACAGTTTAATCCCATTATCGGCAAAGGCGTTGTGGGAGGCAGAGATCATCACGCCCAAATCTGCCCGCATGGAGCGCACAAGCCTTGCAATAGCAGGCGTGGGAAGGGGACCTGTCATCACCACATCCATCCCCATGGCGGTGAACCCTGCTGCCAATGCAGGTTCCAGCATATAGCCAGAAAGCCGTGTGTCCTTGCCAATCACCACCAGATGACGGTGCGTGCCGCCGTTCAGATGCACAGCGGTTGCCATGGCGACGCGCATCGCAATCTCAGCTGTCATGGGGTAGGTGTTGGCTTGACCGCGAATGCCGTCTGTGCCGAATAGGGAGGGGGTCATTTTTCTATCTCGTCTTACATCGCAAAATAGCGAGATAATACGGTGTTATAAATTTCTGTCAGCAAGTAAATATCTTCCACATACACCGCCTCATTCACTTGGTGCATGGTTGCGCCCACAATGCCGAATTCGACAACAGGGCAATAGTTTTTGATAAACCGGGCATCTGACGTGCCGCCTGTGGTGCTGAGAACAGCGCGTTTGCCCGTGACCTTTTCGGTTGCATCCTGAATGAGCGTAATCTCAGGGCATGGCGGGGTGAGAAACGCATCGCCTGAAACCTGAATCTCCAGCGTGTAATCGGCGGTGACTTTTTTCACCTGCTCATGCAGCCACGCAGTCAGGCTCTCGCTCGTGTGTGCCGTATTAAATCGAATGTTAAACTGGGCTTTCGCCGTGGCAGGGATGATGTTGGTGACAGTGTTGCCCACATCCACGCTGGTGATTTCTAAATTAGAGGGTTGGAAAAATTCAGTGCCGCTATCCAGCGGCTGTGCAAGAAAGTTTTGCAATGCTTGCAGCAACAACGGGATGGGGTTTTTGGCGCGTTCGGGATAGGCGGCGTGCCCCTGTTTACCGTGAATGGTGAGGTAGCCATTCATGCTGCCACGCCGTCCGTTTTTAATCATTTCGCCTAAAAAATGGGGGTTGGTTGGCTCTCCCACAAGGCAAAAATCGAGTTTTTCGCCTTTTTCTGCAAGCCACTCCAGCACTTTTTTTGTGCCGTTAATCGCAATACCTTCTTCGTCGCCCGTAATGAGAAAACTAATCGAGCCGTTAAAAGTTTTGCGGTTTTCAAGGAAGGTTGCCGTTGCGCTGATGAAGGCGGCAATAGCGGCTTTCATGTCTGCCGCGCCCCGTCCATAAAGGATGTTTCCTTTTATTTCAGCGGCGAAGGGATTGGTTTGCCATGCTGTTGCATCGCCTACAGGCACCACATCGGTATGTCCCGCAAAACAAAAGTTGGGTTGTGCGGTGCCAAGACGCGCATAAAGGTTGTCCACATCCTCAAACTTCAAACGGTGGCAGGTAAAGCCAAGCTGTTCGAGAGATTGCTGCACCACATCCAACGCGCCTGCATCAAGGGGGGTTACGCTGGGACAGCGAATAAGGTTTTGCGTGAGGGTAAGGGGGTTGAATAATGTCATTTAAGCGAAGAGTTTCTCATATGCCCCCAACAACTTCGGCACTTCATACTGCCACTCGAACAACTCCACCACGCGTTTGCGGCCAATTTCGCCCATCTCAGCGCGTTTCTCAGGGTTATCCAACAGCGCCACGATATGCTTTGCCATGTCAATCGCGTCATTGGGTTTTGCATAAACGGATGCTTCGGCTGCAGAGAATTTGCCCTCCGCTAAGTCAAACTGCACAATCGGTTTGCCGAGTGCCATGTATTCCATGATTTTATTCATGGTGGATTTGTCGTTCATCGGGTTGAATTCGTCAGGGTTGACGCATACATCCGCTGTGTTCAACATTTCCAGTAAGAGCTGATCAGGCGCACGCCCTGTAAACATCACAATATCCGCAATGCCCAGAGTTTCTGCCCGTTTTTTGAGGATATCCAGCTCGGGCCCGCCGCCGACTAACCCATAATGAATATCATCACGCTTTAATGTGTTGCGGATATAGTGTGCTGCTTCCAACAGGTACTCAATACCTTCTTGTTGCCCCATCACCCCCACATAGCCAACCAGAAAATCCTTGCCTTTTTTAAGGTCAGAATTGGGAGGCAGAATTTTCAGGCGTTCTAGGGAAGGCCCACTGCGAACAACGATCACTTTATCGGGATCCATACCCCCGCGCTCAATCGCGATTTTCTTATAGGATTCATTGCTGGCGATGGAAATATCTGCTGTCTTGAAGGTGAGGCGTTCAAACCAACATAAGAGCTTATAGAAAAAATCCCGCCGCTTGAATTTGGCTTCATAGAGTTCAGGGTTAATATCGTGGTGGTCAAACAAGAATTTTTTGCGGAAAAACAGCTTGAAAAAGCCCCCCACAAGGAAAATCAAATCAGGGGGGTTGCAGGCATGAATGGCATCAAACCCGTGGCGGTGGAGCACTTTGCAGCTTAAGTAAAACTCCCAAAACAACGCCGCGCCATATTCCAGCAAATACCCTTTTGCGCCGTGGGCTTCGAGCGGCAACGTGTGGCGGTAAATGTGAATGCCGTCGATTTCCTCGTAGCGTTGTTCATAGCCCTTGCCAATGGGGCAGATGATCGACACCCCATAACCATGGGCTTTCAGCGTGGTTGCTTCTTGCCACACGCGTCTGTCGAACGGCACGGGGAGGTTTTCAACGATGATGAGGGTTTTTTTCATGCAGGCATCTAATAGAGTTGCTCCTGTTGTGCTGGGGCTTTGAGCATTTTATCTTCGGTTGCAAGGGGCGCATTGTATTGCTTTGCAAGGGCAAGGTAAGAGGCATCGTAACTAGTCAAGTTATATTTGGCGGCAAGAGCAATAGTTTTGACGGTGAGATCAAGCGTATACTGCTGCACAAGAATATTCATTTCAAACAGAGCCTCTATGCAGAGTGTAATACGGTCAAGAGTAAAACGCCCCCTTTTGCTTGCTTGTAATAGGGTATTACTCAGTTCAAAGGCAAGAAGCGGTGTTGCCCATGCAATCTCTTGTCGCAGGCAACGCTCCAACGCCGCTATATTGTAAAAATTTTTTTCATCTTCAAGAAAAAATGCTGCAGCAACAGAGCAATCTAAAACAAAACTACGGCTCATCTGCGCCCTTCATCAATCATCTCACGAATAGTGGGGTCGCCTTCTTTGCGTGGCCTGCTGGTTGCACGCAACGCTAGAATTTTTTGATAGGCAGTTGCACAACGCTCTTTCATCGCTGCATCAGGTTCTTGTGCTGTGGGGATTATATTCGCCACGCGCTGCCCCCGCCATGTGACGGCATAACGCGCACCTTTCTCCCGAACATTACGAATTAGTTCTGAAAGATGGGCTTTGGCTTCATGGAGGCTGATGGTTTCTTCTAGCATGAATAGACTATACAACAGACCAACAGACTAGTCAAGGGCATCTCTATTACTTGTAAGCGCAAAATTAATGGCTTCTATTTCCAAGAAACTCTTTGAAGAAATTATTTCCCACCTGTGCAATTCTTCCAGCAACTGTCTGAAACGGGTTAACCAGATCTTGCACCGCTGTGCTTACCGCACGGGCTGCTAAAAACCCCGATGTTGCTACAGGGTCTTGCTTGAATGAGCCAAGAGTTGCAGCAATACGCTCGGACAAAGAAGTCGATTTTTGCAGTGTAGATATTTGGGAGTGAAGTTGAGCTAATTGAGTTTCTCTCGTATCAGAAGTTAATTGATAGGAAGTATCTTTTACCGCCGTACGGACGCTACTTGCTGACTCACGCCTTATTGTATTAGTCAATGCAGCGACAGCCAAAACATCTTTCTGTATTTTTTCATCTAACCTATTGAATATTTGCCTTGTTTCTTCTCCCACCAAGTAAGGAGTTGTTTGTTTATGTGCCGCCTGTTGCAGGCTCTTAATGGCGGGGGCGGCAGACTCTAAGAGTTGTATCCGCTGAAAAGCCAACTCTATTTGATTGATTGGTTGAGGGGAAGTATCACCGAATATCCGAGAAGACCTATGCATTATATGCCCGCGAATACGCGGCATGGCCTCATCTTTCTCTGCTATCATTCTTTCGGGGAACTCTTGATCATTCAAAATATGCTGCCACAACCCCTCTTGGAGTTCATTTAAAAATTTGTAACTACCCAGCCCCCCTATAATGACACAAAACACTGATTTTGAATGATTTTATT
>JBILKT010000156.1:0-4182 GCA_044376545.1 Alphaproteobacteria bacterium | reverse complement strand
AAATCATGCTATACCCACAATTGATAGCGCATATCACCCGCTCTTGAAAGCAAAGAGAGCACACGAAGGCGGCACAGAAAACAGAGCTGCATTGCTTACAGTCTCTGGTATCTGTGAACACCCCCTTTCCTTGCCGTGTTCCCACGATTCGCTCTAGGACAGCTAACACGTGCTAATGCCAAAACATGATGGCTGAAGAAGATCGCACTGTATAGCAGTGCTTGTCTGGCAGATGTTAACAACGGTGATGATGGTTGTTTGGCAATGCCTCGCTGGTGAAAGACCAAGGAGCAATCCTTGGGAAAACATCAACGGGACAAAACCCAAGCATCCCTTCATCTCCCGCGCATCGGCGATCAAAAATGCGTGATCGTTATGGGAACCAAGGGGAGCCATCATTATATGCGTCTCACCTCCCTCGGCAACAAGCACACATTCTCTGTGCGAGCCCAAGAAAATTTCTGAGATTTTTGTGAGCGAATCGAGGCTAAACGGAGTTGGCTCAAGCCAATGACTGCAGCCGAAGATGTGGCGCAACAAAATATCAGAGATTTAATGGGCTTGCATTACAAGAGTGTCAGGCGATCATCATGTCGGATACATTTCTGTGCCGCCTATTTTTTTACGAACTCTCCCCCTGAGCGGAAAACCGCATCGGGGCTTTTGCCATGCGCGGGGTTTGGGTTCTTGGGTAGCGGGGTTCGGTTTTGGGAAGAGGAGGCTATCGTTTCTCTGCCTGCTTCTTGAATGATATAGACATCACACTATAAACCCGCACTAACACTCTGTAAAACCAGACCCCGTTATAAAAACGGGGTGACGTTTATATCGATGGAAGCCTTTCTAGACCCCGTTATAAAAACGGGGGGACGCTCCTGTTACAAAGCTCGTCACCCCGTCTTCATGACGGGGTCTGGAAAGAAACGTATCAACTTGGTGCGAGTTTATATACCGCTCGCACCTCAAGATTTGCACAAACACCTTGCGAGCGGTAAAGCCCGCGCGGCGCCCCAGCGAAACGTTGCACATTCTTCATGTGCAACAGGTATAGTGCGATATCTATATAAGAAAAAACACCCTCGTGCCTAATGCCTATTGCCTAAACGTCCCACTTTGTTCTATATAGCCCTGTGCATTGCGTGGTGCGTGCGCTCTGATTATGCAGTATCAATATGAAAAATAAGAATTTATTTCTGCTTGCGATAGTATTTGTTGTGCTGGCGCACAGCATTGCTGTTGCTGCTGTGCCACAACCGTGGGGGATTAATTTTCAGCCCTCCGCTTCTGCTGTGCAAGAGCATATCCATAAGTTTCACACCTTATTGTTGTGGATTATCATTCCTATCGTTGTGTTTGTTTCGGGGTTGTTGCTGTATGTGATGTTGCGTTTTAATGCGAAGCGCAACCCTGTGCCATCGAAAACATCCCACAATACGCTCATTGAAATTATCTGGACGGCTATTCCTGTATTGATTTTGGTGGTGATTGCCGTGCCATCGTTTCGTTTATTGTATTATGAAGGAAAAATTGTAGACCCAGAGTTGACCGTAAAAGTGACGGGCCATCAGTGGTATTGGCAATATACGTACCCCGATAATGGCGATATTGACTTTGATTCAAATATTATTGCGGATGCAGATTTAAAGCCGGAACAACGGGTTAATCGCTTGCTTGAAGTGGACAACCAAATGGTTGTGCCCGTTGATACCAATATTCGGATTATTAGTACGGCTGCGGATGTGTTGCACAGTTGGGCTGTTCCCTCGCTCGGCGTTAAAAAAGACAGTGTTCCGGGGCGCCTTAACGAAACATGGTTCAAGGCGAACAAAGAAGGGGTTTATTATGGGCAATGCTCAGAAATTTGCGGTGTGGGGCACGGATTTATGCCGATTGCCGTTAAAGTTGTCTCGAAAGACGCTTTTGCCGCATGGGTAAAAGCAAAGGGTGGTACGATGGAAAAAAAGCCCGTTGTTGTGCCTATTGACACTCCCGCATCTGCCCCCGTTCAAAAATAAGTATATCTAGAGGATAGTATGGCAAACACGGCTGCACACGATGACCACAACCACGTCCCCCCGTTTTTTAAGCGGTGGTTTTTATCGACCAACCATAAAGACATTGGCACGCTGTATCTGATTTTCGCCGTGATTGCGGGGCTGATTGGCTCAGCGTTTTCGGTGATTATGCGCATGGAATTGCAAGCCCCAGGAGAGCAAATCTTAGGCGGTAATCACCAGCTCTATAACGTGATTATCACCGCCCATGGTCTTATCATGATTTTTTTCATGGTGATGCCTGCCCTTATTGGCGGATTTGGCAACTGGTTTGTGCCGATTATGATTGGGGCGCCCGATATGGCGTTTCCGCGCCTGAATAACATCAGTTTTTGGCTGATCGTCCCTTCTTTTTTGCTGTTACTGGGTTCTGCTTTTGTGGATGGCGGGGCAGGGACAGGGTGGACGATTTACCCACCCCTCAGCACAAGCGTGGGGCAACCTGGCATGTCAGTGGACATGGCGATTTTTGCGCTGCACTTAGCGGGTGCATCCTCCATTCTGGGGGCGATTAATTTTATCGCAACCATTCTTAACATGCGTGCTCCCGGTATGACGATGCACAAGATGCCGTTATTCGTCTGGGCGATGTTGGTAACCGCGTTCTTGTTATTATTGGCAGTGCCTGTATTGGGCGGCGCGATTACCATGCTGCTGGCAGACAGAAATTTTGGCACAACCTTTTTTGACCCTGCTGGTGGTGGTGATCCTTTGTTATTCCAGCACTTATTTTGGTTTTTTGGACACCCTGAAGTGTATATCATGATTTTGCCTGCCTTCGGCATCATCAGCCATATCATATCGACCTTCTCGAAGAAGCCTGTGTTTGGCTATCTTGGCATGGTGTACGCAATGTGCGGGATTGGCGCGATTGGCTTTGTGGTGTGGGCACACCATATGTATACAACAGGCATCAGCACCAACACCCGCGCCTATTTCACGGCCGCAACCTTGATTATTGCCGTGCCAACGGGAATTAAGATTTTTAGTTGGATTGCAACCATGTGGGGCGGCTCGTTAAGCTTCAAAACGCCGATGCTGTTCTCGATTGGCTTTATTTTCTTGTTTACCGTAGGCGGGGTGACAGGCGTTGTGCTTGCCAACGCGGGCATTGATACCGCGCTGCACGACACTTATTATGTGGTTGCACACTTCCATTATGTTCTCTCCATGGGGGCAGTGTTCGCCCTGTTCGCAGGGTTTTATTACTGGATTGGCAAAATGTCGGGCTATCAATACCCTGAAGTGCTCGCAAAAATTCACTTTTGGCTGTTCTTTTTGGGCGTGAACATTACGTTCTTCCCACAACACTTTTTGGGACTGCAAGGCATGCCCCGCCGCTACCCTGACTACCCTGATGCTTTTGCAGGCTGGAATTTAGTCTCTTCTATTGGGGCATACCTCTCGTTCGCCTCGGCCATTTTGTTCCTGATTGTGGTATTGCTGACGTTCATTCGCAAAGTGCCCGCTGGCAACAACCCATGGGGCGAAGGCGCAGACACACTAGAATGGACAGTGAGCAGCCCGCCGCCGTTCCACACTTTTGAAGAACTGCCCGTGATTGCGGGTGGCAAGGGTCATTAAATAAGAAAGCTCCTTATGAAAGTAAGGATGAAAGTAAGGGGCTTTTTTGTGGGTTATCATAAACACCCCCTTGACAAAACTACTGGCTGGCAGTATATATTGTATGTCTGAATAGCTCAGTCGTCACCCCGCTACCTCGACTAAAAGGAGAGGAAGTGCTATCAGGAGTCAGCGGTCTGAACTCAGAAATCAGAAGACAAGTAACTACCTAGCTACAGCCATCTTCTGATCCTCAAGGGACGAGGAAAAGAAAGAGTATCAAAATAGTCCCTTCTTTTTCCTTATCCCTCGTGCCTCGAGCCTTGAGGATCAGAGGATGGCTGTAGCTAGGCAGTTACTAAATACTTGGTAGTTCTAAACGAGTAATGATATTTTGAGATTTTTAGCAGGTTGCAACAATAAAGCCCGTCGCCCCGCTACCCTGAAGGTCGTTTAAGACTTTCGGGGAAGTGCGGGGTCTCGTAATTCTTGTATCATCATAAACGTCACCCCGTCGCATGACGGGGTCTGGGAAACAATACGATACAGACCCCGTCATAAAGAC
>JBILKT010000155.1:0-4195 GCA_044376545.1 Alphaproteobacteria bacterium | reverse complement strand
TTTGTGTTCTTTATGATGCCCCTCAGAAAAAACCTGACGGCTGAGGATGCTTGTGCCCAAGGTGATAACGCCCGCAAGCAGCAATGCTCCAGCGATTTTGTTTCCTTCAAAGAAATTCATAACGGCAGCATTTCTTTCGTGTTAAAATTTGCAATGATGACTTTCATATAATACTAGTATCAAGATGACAATAATCAATTCACCTATCGTTGCGTTTCAAGGGGTGGCCGGTGCCTATTCTGACCTTGTAAGCCGCACGCTATTTCCCCACGCCAAAACCTTGCCGTGCGGGGCTTTCGAGGATGTTTTTGCGGCTGTCACAGAGGGCAATGCGGATGTTGCGGTTATCCCTGTGGAAAATTCTGTGGCGGGACGTGTTGCCGATGTGTATCACCTACTCCCCGATGCAGGATTGTTTATTCACGCGCAGCATTTCCAAAAAATCACCCACTGTCTGTTGGGGGTGAAGGGTGCAAATTTGCAAAATATCGCCCAAGTGTATAGCCACGTGCAGGGCCTATCCCAATGCCGTACCTATTTACGTGACAGAGGATTGACCCCAATTGTGCATGTTGACAC
Source organism: Alphaproteobacteria bacterium (assembly GCA_044376545.1). Classification (GTDB taxonomy): domain Bacteria; phylum Pseudomonadota; class Alphaproteobacteria; order JAJTHO01; family CANGXP01; genus CANGXP01. The sequence continues at coordinate 3,616 of JBILKT010000155.1, read as the reverse complement.
GGCGGGTGCCGCCAAAGATGTGGCATTATGGGGGGATAAAACCAAGGCCGCCATTGCCTCCAGCCTCGCAGCCGAGATTTACGGCCTTGATGTTCTCGAGGCGGATATTGCCGATGCCGCCCACAACACCACCCGTTTTTTGGTGCTCGCCCGTGATCAGGCAATTCCTATTGATGATGGTGGCGATTTTATCACCACGCTGGTGTTTGAAACACGGAGCGTCCCTGCCGCGCTTTACAAAGCCCTTGGTGGTTTTGCGACAAACGGCATCAACCTCAGCAAAATTGAGAGCTATTTGCTCGATGGCAATTTTAATGCGGTGCAATTTTATGTTGATGTGGAAAGTCACCCCGAGCGAGACGCAATGCGCCATGCGCTGGAGGAACTAAGGTTTTTTAGCAAAGATGTGCGAGTGCTGGGGGTGTATCATAAAGAAAGAAACGATACAGAATACCTTAGAGCTTGTCCCGAAACTAACGTGTAATACCAATCCGCTTAAGTTTCTAAAGGAATGCGTCATAAATAAGATAGCTGGACCCCTTCCTTCGCAGGGGATTCGACTTGAGTAAGCGACCACCCCGAGCGAATCCCCAGCGAAGGCAGGGGTCCAGAAATCTTTCAGAAACTTAAGCGGATTGGTATTACTTGTTTAGCACCACCAAAAATTGCAATTAGTACAAAAAAAACGCCTGAAACAAGAGCCTCAGGCGGTTTTCTTATCAGCTAGCGAAAGAAATTTACTTTGTTTCTTCGTGCTTAGACTCTTCTTTTTTAGCTTTTTTAGCGTGGTGCTTTTTATCATGCTTTTTAGCATGGTGCTTCTCGCCTTTTGCAGCAGCGGGTTCAGCAGCAGGGGCAGGAGCCGCTGTTTCAGCAGCAGGCGCAGCGGCTTCTGTTGCAGCAGGCTCAGCAGCAAAAGTTGTTGCAGAAGTTAATGCTGTTGCGCTTACGAAAGCAAGGGCGAGAGCAGAAAGAAGAAGTTTGTTCATTATATTCACTCCGAAGTTGACGTTTATTGTTATAGTGCATGTAGGTTTCTACACGAACAGCATGCACATTGCACCTTGTGGTATTGTCGCGTCAACATGAATTTTTGTTTAGGGCTTGTCCCGAAACTAACGTGTAAGGAGAAAGTTGAGATTTTTGAGCGAAAAATCCCCCCAAAATAGCGGGATATACTGGGGTATTTTCCCTATTTTGGGGGGATTTTGCAGCCAAAAAGATCAATTTTAAACTTGCACGTTAGTTTCGGGACAAGCTCTTAGGTTGGCAGGCGTCATGATGGCGTCATGATGGCGTCATGATCACGTGCGAGTGGTGAGCGTTTCATCGCAACTTCTTGCACTGCGAGCGGTAAAGCCCGCGCCGCGCCCCAGCGAAACGTTGCACATTCTTCCTGTGCAACAGGTATATAGTGTGCTGCCTATACCTGATTCCGAAACCACGTATATTGCCGTTTGGCATAGTTGCGGCTGGCTTGCTGGGCGTTTGCAATCGCGGTCTCTAGCGACCATTCTCCCCTGATATACCGCGCAAGTTCAGGCACCCCCACTGCTTTCATGGCGGGTACCGTATCAGGGATATGTGCCGCAAGCAATGCCTCCACCTCTTGCACCGCACCGTGTGCCACCATTTGCGCAAAACGGGCATTGATGCGCTCATACAGCACAGCGCGATCTGGCAACAACACCGTTGTTTGAAAATGATAGGGGGCAGGCGTGGCGGGCTGTGCTTGCCAAAAAGACAAGGGCTTGCCTGTGGCAAGAAACACTTCAACAGCACGAATCAGGCGTTGCGTATCCCCCTCTTTCAGCCGTGCGGCGATGGCGGGGTCTATGGTGGCAAGATAGGCATGGAACGCCACCCTCCCCTCCTCTGCCAACATTTGCGTGGTTTGTTGTCGATAGGCAGGCGGCACAGCAGGAATAGGCGACAAGCCCTCTATCAGCGTTTTCAGATAAAGCCCCGTGCCGCCCGTGACAATGGGGAGTTTGCCTGCTACGAGCGTTTCTTCAATCGCCAAAATTGCCTGCTCCCGCCATGCCCCTGCAGAAAGGGCTTGGGTGGGAGAGATGTGCCCATACAGGCGATGTGGCACGGCCTGTTGTTCTGCACGCGTTGGTTGCGCGGTGATGAGGGGGATGCCTGCATACACCTGTTGGCTATCCGCATTAATCACCACACCGTTATGTTGCTGGGCATGTTCAAGCGCAAGGGCGGATTTCCCGCTGGCGGTTACACCAGCGATAACGACAACAACAGGCTTGCGGTGCGGGGGAGATGATGGCATATCAGAGTTTTTCTGTGACTAACCACCTAACATACCTTCTTGTTAAAAGGCACGAGGGGCTAGACAGGAGGAAAAAGAAGGGACTATTTTGATACTCTTTCTTTTCCTCGTCCCTAGTGCCTAGTGCCTCGTGCCTCGTGCCTCGCGCCTCGCGCCTTGAAGAATAGCTAAGGAGTTACGTTTTTCTGAAAGCTATCCTACATATGCACCCCTTTTTTGTCACGCTTATTGCGGAAAACTTATCCCAAAGCATCGTTGCGGCGGTCTGCGACACGATTGGGCGCGAGCACATCACATCAAGTCGCTGGCTTGCACCCACAACCGCATTTGACATCACCTGCACCGCCCCCGACAAAACGCGTTTGGCAGGCATGATTGCCACCGTTATTAAAGGCGCACCCATCGATGTTGCCATTCAGCCGTTCACCGAGCATCGCCGCAAAAAATTGCTGATTGCGGATATGGATTCAACCATTCTCACAGGCGAATCTTTGGATGAAATGGCCGCCTTTGTGGGGTTAAAAGAGCCTATTGCTGCCATCACCCAACGGGCAATGTACGGGGAAATCTCTTTCAAAGAGGCGTTGCGTGAACGCGTCTCGATGCTGAAAGGCCTCCCCGTGCAGGCGATTGAAGAAACGCTTGCTAGCATGGAATTTTCTAAGGGGGCGGCAACACTCCTTAAAACCCTGAAAGCCAACGGCTGCTATTGTGCGCTTGTCTCGGGCGGGTTTCAGCAATTCACCCAAATGGTGCAGGATACGCTTGGCTTTGATGAAAACAAAGCCAACGTGCTGTTGGTTGCAGACGGCAAACTCACAGGGTTGGTGCAAGAACCCATTTTGGATAAGCAAGCCAAGCTCGATGCCTTGGAACGCCTTGTGGCGCAGCAAGGGTTGCGGATGCAAGATGCGCTTGCTGTGGGCGATGGCGCGAATGACCTTGCGATGATTGCGGCGGCAGGCCTAGGCATTGCCTATAAAGCCAAGCCGTCTGTTGCCGCCGTTGCGCCGATACATATTCTCCACACCGACTTAGTAAGTTTGCTGTATGTGCAGGGGTATGGGGTGGGGGAGATTAATTTAGGCTCTGTTTAATTGTCAATAGTGCCTAGGATTTTTAACAGGCTGCAACAACAAAGTCCGTCACCCCGCTACCTCGACTAAAAGGAGAGGAAGTGCGGGGTCTGGAAAGACTTCCATCGATACAAACGTCACCCCGTTTTTATAACGGGGTCTGGTAATTCTTACATCCTCACAAATGTCACCCCGTGCTCGTCACGGGGTCTGGAAAGACTTCCATCGATGCGAACGTCACCCCGTTTTT
>JBILKT010000029.1:0-12866 GCA_044376545.1 Alphaproteobacteria bacterium | reverse complement strand
TTTAACTGTTGCGTCAAAAGCATGACCTGCTGAATGTTCGCCATGGTGTTTGAGGGATCCGTCACAGAAACCCCGAATATACTTAAAACTTGATTGAGCGTCCCAAAAATTTCCGCGGCCCTAGTGAACAAATCAGGAATAACGGGAAGTGTACACACTAATTTGCTAAGATACTTGCTGTTTTCAATTCCTTGAATAAACTTATTAGCAGGGGAAAAATCCCACTTTTCACCGTTACTCGGGGCCGTTGCAGTTTCAGGAGCAGCCTCGCTGGGCATATCGATCCCCACTGCCATCGCCGTAGGGGCAGCGTGCAGAAACAGGGAAACCGCTATTAACAAGACGGCGATACAACGATGGAACATGGTGCTACTCTCTTCTAATTATACAAATAATGTAACATATATCACGTATTGCATCAAGTCGAATCTAAATAAATATTGAGCCAATCAGGGCCTGCATCCCGCATCAGCTGTTCCGCCAAACTGCGTGATGCCTGATCCGAATAAAACACCCGAATCAGCGGGCCCAACGCACTGAGGTTATTATCCAGAATGACAGATTCCCCCGTTGCCCGCTTCATCAGCACCGAATAGCGCATCCCCCGCGCACTGGGGAGCTTGCCTTTGATATACGCCCATTCGCGATCCGTTAAGCCCCAATCCGCATATTCCCGCTCTTGCGCTTGTGGGTTTTGAAAGAAGAACGTCGTTTGTGCCTGCCCGCGAATAGCCTCGCCTAACCCTGCTTGGACAATCGCCTCAGGACGCTGGAAGGCAGAGATAATCGCCGAACTCTTTTTGCGATATTCTTGCAGCATCTGCATGAAGTAGTTACGGAAAATCGGATGCTTCACCACAGGTTCTGTTTCATCGATGAAGATCAGCGCAGGCGCTTGCAATTCGCTAATCGCCGCTTGAATGCGGTGCATGAGGTATAAAATCACCGCACGGGCAAGGTCATCATGTTCATAAATGCGTGTAAAATCAAGGATCACGAGGCGTGTCGATGTTAAATCTAGTGTATCTTGATTGGCGTTAAAAATCTTGCCATACACAGCGGGATCAACCCATTTATTAAGCCCTTTGCGCAAGGGGCGTGCTTTGCTGAAGCACGCATCATAGATGTTCGCAAGCGAGCGTTTTTCAAACGGCAACCCCGGATTCTCAAATGCCGCTTCAATAGCAAACCCGATTTCTTCAATAGAATCAGGATCTTCACATTCTGATAACGCCTGCAAGAAGGCGCGTAGAAACGACCTGTTTTGCACGTTGTCGGTACACTGGAACGGATTCAGCGCTGATTCCGTCCCCTCCATGTCAGAGCCTTCAAAGGTAATATAACTGCCATTCACCGCGTTACAGAAAATATACGCACCGCCGTGTCTATCCACCATGTAACAACGCAATTTCTCATGGCGCATTGCCATCGCGGTCAGGAAGTTAATCAGCGTGGTTTTCCCACTCCCTGTTGGGCCAATCGCCACCGCGTGTGCCACGGCGGCTTTTGCTTCACTAATATGAAACTGAAACGCATAGGCCGTGCCAGAAGAGGTGCGGAACGTCGTAATCGGGCCATCGCCCCAATCAGAGTTACGCAGTCCAATCGGCGGACGCTCTAATGTTAAGTGGTTGGCAATGTTACGTGAAAAGAGCTTATACGGTCTTGGCCAAATTTTATAGCCGGGGAACTGGCAGAACCAGCTTGCTTGCGCTGCCGCACTTTCATGCACGGGCGAAATCCCAAATCCTGTTGCAATCTGCTTCACTTCAGATTCCACGAGTTCAAGCTCTTCTTGGGTCTTCCCATAAGCAAAAATCGTGAGAGAATAGGCACACATCGCTTGCGCCGTGTCACTATTGCCCTCAATCCTGTCAATCGCATCTTCAAATTGGTTTGCAGCACCGGGGCTAAAGCGCTGCGCCATGGACAATCGATATTGCTGTGTCACAGTGAAGGCTGCTTTGGCTTTGCTCCATGGCTCAATGGCATGCATGACCACAATTTCACCATGCACGGTATTAATCGCGTTAATAAATGCTTCGTAGGTAAAATCGCCTAACGAGCGCACGCCAATAACCGCACACAGCAACTGCTTGTTGCCACTTCGAAACGTCACAAGACCATTATCGCCGCCAAATTCCACCTGATCCGCACATAACGCATCAGAAACCCCCGCACCAATTCCCCCCGGTTTGGGTTGTGAAAGGGGGCTAATGAGCCGCGCAAGAAAGGCAAGTGGGCGTTTTTCTGGATCAGGATCATGTTGTGACATCTCCTTACACCCATACTTATTCAAAATTGTTTTGGTGACCTCAACCGACCCTGCCAGCTTCGACAGCGGATTCCGCACCTTCCCCGAAACGGATAACACGAGAATTTGCCGATTGTTATAGGCTTGGCTAAAACTGTTGTTCCACCGCCTCGCAATCTCGCGCAGCACAGGATTAGAATGCGTTGTTTTTGCAACAAGATCGACGCGTTCGCGTAGCAAAAAGGAGCGTATTGCCACCTCACTATCGGCAAGGGTATCAACCCAGTCTTTTCGGGCAAGAAACAACACTTCGCGTTCATGCGGATTGAGGAACGTATCGTCCAACCCCGCAACTTCCAAGCATTGCGCCAGCGTGCCATCCCGACACGCCAACGTTTTTCCATCGGGCAACACACGGTCAAACGGCAAAAAATCTGCTAAACGGGTTTCTTCGGGGGCAGGCAACACCAATTTTGAGACCGCAGGCATCACAAAGCCAACAAATCCTGCAGCACCCGCCAATATGCCGATTAGCCCTGCGATAAGCGCAGTGATGCTAAACGTTTCTGTGAACGCAGAAATAACATCGGGCGTCGCATACTCAAGGGACATATTTTCTTATTTTTGGGGTTTTTATAAGGTTTTTCGTACTTTTCCGACTCATCGCCCATGCTTGTATTAACGTTGTCATATGCGGTTCTCTCGCACCTTGCGCCGCAATAAACAAATGTACCAAGAAAAAACTTGCAATAAATATCAGGGGACTAATCCCTGCCAAGCCTAGTCCATACACCATCAACATCGCATGCACACCCATATTCGCCATAGCAGGCATTTGCGGTGCCCAAAACATCGTAGACGGCAAGGCAACAACACGAAGAATTTTCTCTGGCATAGCCGCATCCTATTGGCATTTTAATAATAAAACGTGAACGTCTTGGAAAAAGCAAAATAAGAAAGGAGATTAATTCCCAACAAAAACATCTACAAAACTCACTGCACTAGCAATAATCGCCATGCCCACTGTTGTGGCAAAAAACCAACTCCAGCGGAACTTTCCAAAAATACCCAAGATGCCAAGGGAGATAATAGAGACTGCCGCTGCCGTATACAATAACGTCCGCGCATCTTCCGCAAAATTCTCATTCGTGGTTTTCAACGTTGTTGCAACATCTTCAAACTTTCCTGTGCTTGTCGCGCTAGCGTTAATATACTCAATCCAATCGCGTGTATACATCGCCACAGACAGGAGGCTTAAACCGCCGATAAGCGCGAATGCCCAACTCCACGGCATTCTCCCCGTCATTGCCATGCCCCCCACCCCCAGCATACCCAGCACAGCGAGGCTCTTGAGAATAGGGATTGATTTTTCCAACACATCATTCCCTTGCGTAATCGCAACATCAAAGACATTGGCAGCCTCAGCAGGCGATACAATCGCGAAAAAGCTAATAACCGTAGGCAACAACAGCATCAGCTTGCTCCGTACTATGCGGGATCGCTTGTCTTTTATCGTCTCTTTTATCTTCAGGGGCTGCATTTTTTGCGCAACACTACCCTGCACCACAAACATTGCGATCATCGCGAGGAAACAAAAATACATCCACTGTTCCATAACAACCCACATTATTCTCAGGACTTAGGCAGGTGAAGGATTTTTTGATGATTTCAAGGCAGAAAATTGCGAAAAAGCGGAGTTTACTAAAGGTAAATGAGCATTTTGAGCGATTTTCTAAGTTGAAGCGGCAAAAAGCATAGCTTTTTGACCTGCAAACCAATGAGACTTTCTTTTTACAAGCCCAAAGGGCGCAGCAAAAAGATTAGTCGGAATTGGAAAGCGCAAAAAAGACGAGCACTGCGTAAGTCCTGATTCTATTTAACGATAAACTGCATATAGTAGTATGTGCCCGATATCAAAGCAGTCGAGCCAATAATACTGCCCACCCACGGCCAACTCATTTTACCAAACATTCCCAACGCACCAACACCGAGTGTTGCAAGCCCCGCCAAACCGTAAGCAATATTTTTCAACTGCACAGGCAGTCCACCAAAACGGGGCGCAACATAATAGAGCGGTGTTTTGACAGGATTACTGTACGCGAAAACACTCTCACTCAACAAAAACAGCACACTAAAAAACACCGTTAAACAGAGTGTTAATCGTATCATTTTACAACATCCTCTCTCCATAATTTTTCTCTCTTTGCTTTTGCGGCGCAACCCAATCTCTTAATTTCTGTAACTCCCTAGGTACTCTTCAAGGCACGGGACGCTAGGCACTAGGGGTTAGGCACTAGGGACGAGAAAAAGAAAGAGTATCAAAATAGTCCCTTCTTTTTCCTTATCCCTAGTGCCTCGTACCTCATGCCTCGTACCTTGAGGACCAGAAGATGACTGTAGCTAGGTAGTTACTAATTTCCTAACTTCTCAAGACTGCCTTTACCACCCGTGATATATTGCACGCCATAATCTGCCGAGGCCATCATCAACAATGCCCCCACAAGAATAAAAAACCTATTCCAGCGAAACCGTCCGAAAAACGCCATCGCCCCCGTTGCCGTTGCGCCTAATCCCGCCAGCCCGAACAGCATTTTTTGGCTGTATTGTGTGCCAGATTTAACAAGTTTTTCCCCGCCCACCATAATCGCTTTAAAGGGATCTTGTGTATATTGTTTGGGCGGCGTCGGCGCAACAGGCGTGGGCGTGGGCGGTGAGGCAGGGCAAGGATCTCCCGCATCAACATAACTCCCATCAGAACACAAAGTCGCAAAACTAGGACTTGCAGTCGTCACAACACACAAGAATAAAAAAACAGCAGATGCTTTGATAATTTTTTTCATAATATGTATTTTATATCACAATAATTTTGCAAAGTAAATACTTCGCAGCAAAAAAATGTCATTTCATGGTTAATTTTCTTTTAACCGCCCGTGCAACGTTGCTTTTGCTGTCACCGCAAGCAAACTCACGATGCTAATCATCGGAGTTTTTCCCGCAATAGAGTTATTGGCAAACGCAATGACTACAAATAGCCACAGCCCAATTTTTGCTTCCACGCGCAAGTCTCGCAGCAAAAAACGATAGAGGAAGCCGAATCCCACCATATAAACACTGAACAACACCGCTCCAAAGCGCACAAACAACGCAATCCAACCATTCTCAATTGTCCATGGCATTCCTGTGAAGGCAATAAGCGTGTTAATTTTTTGGCTACTCGTGCCCAACAGAATTTCTGACGTGCTAAGGTACTTAAAAACCTCAAACAGTTGCACCCGCGTTGCGCCGCTATCATCCCAGACCAACCGCTCCACAAAAGCCTGCCCCGCCGTTGTGCCCAACAACAGATAGGCTAAGAGGAACGGGGCAAAAAACAATACACCCGCAAGGGTTGTCAGCACAGGCAAATTAAATTGGCGCTGTTTTGCCGCCATAAAAAAAGCAAAGACACCATAGCCCAACAACGTTATTGTCAATAATATGAGGGATGCCCGCCCGCCAAACGCCACCATCCCCACATACAACGTTAAGATGATTGCCACCGCATAGACTGGTTTTCGCACATACCCCAATACAAAGAAAACTGCCACAGCCGTCAACGCCGCATTCGTCAAGGGATGCCCCATCAGTGCTGTTGCACGCTTGTCATAGATAATATCAATCCCTTGAATTGTATACTTAAACAAGCGATGTCCGCTTGCCACCTCCCCCATGCCAATCAGCGCGTTGATCACAAACACCCCCAGCAGCATGGTGAAAATATACCGTTGTTGGGATGTAGAGAGGTGCTGCACAAGGATAATCATCACAACAGGCAGAAACAAGGAATCTATGACAAAGGAACTTTCACCGCCGCCCACCAAAACGATGTTGCAAGCAAACGTCAGCAGCGTACACGCGCCATAGAGGAGCACAGGCATAGGGGCAATCTCTGCAAGATGTACTTTATTTTGTGGTTGCCATTTGATCAAAAATAAGCATCCCAACACCGCAAATGAATAATACGTTACAGGATGTATCTTAAAGAAGGCGCCGCCACCTGCCGCCCCATACCCCCAGCCAATCATCTCAAGCGCGAACGGCGAGAAAACGGCCAGAAGCAATACCGCAACGGTTATCGCATAAAAAGACAGCTTTTGCTCCATAGTGCTTGTGTTTCTCAAAACCTTCAGACAAAAGAATATGCTTAATACTCCTATTGTTCAGAACATACCACGATGATTCAACAAAAATATCGATATTTTGGGGCACTCCGCTTGTTGTTGGCGGTGTTGGTAATGGTGCAACACTTTGGGTTGCCTGTGGCACCAGTTTTGTTTTCAGTATTGTGATGTATTACCTTATTGAACCCCCCTTGAAAAAACTACGCAACATCGTGCGCGGGCAAAAACTCTGATGCGCGCACAGATTGATGCATTAACAGGTATTCGGGGGTATGCCGCCCTGTGGGTGGTGCTGTTTCATCTCCGCGTGCTCGACATTGCTAAACCCCTTGATTTTGGAGCGTTTGTCGCGCGCGGATACTGGGCTGTTGATCTCTTTTTCATGCTCAGTGGCTTTATTCTCGGATATGTCTATGAGGCGGAATTTCGCAACAAACCAACATGGCATACCTATAAAAACTATCTATGGCTACGCATAGGGCGGCTCTATCCCTTGCATCTCGTCACTTTTTTAGGTTTTCTTGCTTTAGTTCTAGTCAAACAAGCGGCGGGCATGACCATCAGTACGCCTGATCAATTTGACCTTAAAGGGGCTGTTGCGAGCCTATTACTGGTGCATAGCTGGGGCACGGTGGATAGGTTAGTGTGGAATGATGCCTCGTGGTCCATCAGTGCGGAGTTTTTCGCCTATTTATTCCTTTTTCCGCTGTATTGCTGGCTGTTTCAAAAGGTTTCGCTGTGGTTGATGGGGATACTGATTCTCCTGTTGTGGGCAGGAGTTTATACCATCGCCCTGCCGTTGCAAGGCTCTATTGATCTCACGTATAATTTCGGCGTGCTCCGTATTATTCCTGAATTTTTGGCAGGATATTGGCTGTTTAAAATCCGTGCAGCTTGGCAACCGCCAAAAATCTTCATCACTGTTTTATGTATCACGGCGTGTGGCGGTATGTATGCATTATCGCAGGTTTCGCCTACTTATGAATATCTGCTGTTACCGTTGATTTTCCTGCTTCTTGCTAGTCTTTCTTATGGAAATTCTTTCATCAACGCCTTGTTTGCCAATCGTTTCAGCGTGTACTTGGGCAAAATATCGTATTCGCTGTATATGACGCATTTACTGGTGCGGGTGATTGCCGACCAAGCCTTACGGTATGCGTTGCCCCATCCGCCAGAAAGCCTTGCAATTCCTGTGTTAGGCGGCGTTATTGTGATAATGTTGGTGGTCGCAAGTTTAGGCTATCACCTTGTTGAAGAACCCGCCCGCCATTGGGTGCGAAAGAAGTTCGTGACTATTCCTTTGAAAGGAACGTAAACAGCGGCGTTGCGGGTGAGTTTTCAATGAGTCCCCAACTTGTTGTCTCAACAGAAAATCCTGCAAGCGAAAAGGTGGGGAAACTTATCAATAGTTTTTCACGCTGAAACCGTTGCACTGCCTCAGCAACAGCAGGATTATGCCCCACAACAAGAAGCGATTGCACCGCATCATCAGTTTTGGAAATTTCGGCTAAAACCGTTGTGAGCGGGGCGTTATAGAGCGATTTTTCAAAATTTATCGTCGCCTTCGCCAACAAACCTGCTTCCTGCATCAGGAAAACTGTCTGTTCCGTGCGGGTTGCGGTGGAACACAACACGCTGTCAGGGTTGAAATCTGTGTCTTTGAGGGCAATTTTCAGCTTTTCAAGTTGCGTATAGGCAAATTTCACTACTGGGCGTTCTTTATCAGATTGCCCGATTTTCTGCGCTGCTGCCTTGCCGTGGCGGAGGAAGTATAATTTTTTCACCCTATCCCCTTTACGAGCACCTTTTCCAACGTCCGTAAAATATCCTCCACCCCCTTGATTTTCTGTTCTGTTGTCGCAAAGCTGCGGAGGAAAAATACGCGTTGATCAGGGCGGAGTTTTACAACCCCGTTTTGTGCACTGATATATCTTAGTAAGGCTTCGGGGTTGCGTAAACTATTGTTATGAAAGCCAATCACTACGCCCTTCTCGCCTGCATCCACCTTATTCACGCCTAACGCCAAGCACTGACGTTTTAGCATCAAAATCTGCAAGAAATTCTCTACTTCCACAGGCAATGCCCCGAAACGGTCAATCAGTTCTGAGGTGAAATCCTCTATATCCTTGGCATCTACCAACTCTGCCGCACGGCGGTAGAGCCCTAACCGCACATCCAAATCCGCCACATAGCGTTCAGGAATCAGCACGGGAATCCCGAGTTGAATGGTGGGCGACCAGTCGGTTATCGGGTGATGCGCTGTTGTCTCAACGGTTGTTTGCTGCGCTTTTGCGTCCGCTACGGCTTGCTCCAGCATTTGTTGATAGAGCTCAACGCCCACCTCGCGGATGTGCCCTGATTGCTCATCCCCTAACAAATTGCCCGCGCCGCGAATATCCATATCGTGGCTGGCAAGGGTAAACCCTGCGCCTAAGTGATCCAGCGTTTGCATGACTTCCAAACGCCGCAATGCATTTTTCGAGGTCACCACATCAGCAGGGGTGGTGAGGTACGCATAGCCTCTGGTTTTCGCTCTGCCGATGCGCCCGCGCAACTGATAGAGCTGCGACAAGCCAAACAACGCCGCATTGTGGATAATCATGGTGTTGGCGGTGGGAATATCAATCCCCGATTCGATAATCTGTGTTGAGAGCAAAATATCGTACTTTTTCTCAAAAAACGCCGTCATGATGTCTTCAAGCTCAACGGGCGACAACTGCCCGTGGGCTGTCACAACAGACGCTTCAGGCACGATTTTTTTGAGTGTCTCTGCCACATCATGCAGATCCTTAATGCGCGGGCACACATAAAACGTATGCCCGCCCCGGAATTTCTCCCGCAAAATAGCTTCCCTGATAATCACGGGGTCAAACGGCAATACAAACGTGCGCACCGCGAGCCTATCCACAGGCGGGGTCGCAATCAGGCTCAAGTCCCGCACGCCCGTGAGTGCCATTTGCAGCGTGCGTGGAATGGGCGTTGCGGACAATGCCAACGAATGCACGGTTTTTTGCAGCTCTTTCAGCTTTTCTTTTTGTCCCACACCAAAATGCTGCTCTTCATCAATAATCACCAGCCCGAGGTTTTTAAAGCCAATGGATTTAGCAAGCAATGCATGCGTGCCAATCACCACATCAACCGTGCCCTCTTCTAGTCCTTGCTTGGTGAGGCTTGCATCTTTTGGCGTTACCATGCGCGAGAGCTGGGCAACCCTTAACGGAAAGCCCGCAAAGCGTTTCGCAAAATTATTATAGTGCTGGCGGGCAAGTAGCGTTGTGGGCACAACGACGGCGACTTGCAGCCCCTGTTGTGCCACAAGGAACGCGGCGCGTAACGCGACTTCGGTTTTGCCAAAGCCCACATCCCCGCAAATCAGCCTGTCCATGGGCTTGCCTTTGAGGAGATCCTCTTCAATCTCGCCAATAGCGCGGAGTTGATCGTCTGTTTCCGGATAGGGAAAGCGAGCGATAAATTCTTCATACAATCCCTCGCCTTTGTGAATTTCAGGGGCGGTTTGCGTCAACCGCGCGGCTGCTAGCGCAAGGAGTTGCCCTGCCATAGCGGTAATCCGCTCTTTAACTTTGGCTTTTCGTGCCTGCCATGACGCGCTGCCGAGCTTATCGAGTTGGGCGGAATTTTCCTCCGATCCATAACGCGACAACACCTCAATGTTTTCAACGGGCACATAGAGCTTATCGCCGCCAAGGTAAATAAGCAGCACAAAATCATGGGCAACGCCATTGAGCGTGACGGTTTCTAAGCCCTGATACTGCCCCACGCCATGCTCAACGTGCACCACATAATCGCCTGTCGCGAGGCTACTCGCCTCCCTGATAAACGCATCGGCTTTGCGCTTTTTCGGCGCACGGGTGAGCCTATCCCCTAAAATGTCTTGCTCAGAAATGAGTGAGTATTCACTCGCAATAAAACCCTTGTCAATACTGGCTTTTACCACACTGATGCTTTTTGGGGCTTGGGCGATGGCGGCTTGCCAATCGTCTGCTTCTAACACCATCGCTGCGCCATTATCGCGCAACACGTTGATAAACCGCGCCTTTGTCCCTTCACTATAGGCAGCAATAATCACCTTCTTTTTGGCTTTTTGCTGGTCTTTCGCAAAGGTGAGCAGTTCTATATAGACATTGCGGCTGGCATCTTGCCGTGCTGCGGCAAAACTCGGCACAGGCTGCACATTGGTGGCCGTTGTTGCCTCCGTCACAAACGGGGAAAAATGCAGCGTGGGATATTGAGCAGTGATTAATTTCCAGTCTTCTTGGTTGAGAAACTGTTTTTCAGGGGGCACGGGATAATACGGCGCAGCATCCTTGGTTTTTTGCTTTAATGCTGCGAGCCTCGCCTGATAATATTCGGTTATTTCGTCAAAACGGGCGGTGATGGCTTGGGGGATGCCTGCATCGAGGGTGAGATGAGGCGCGTCTAAATAGTCAAACAGCGTTGCCATTTCAGGGTAAAACAACGGCTGCCAATGCTCAATGCCTGTATAATGTTTGCCCGCCATCACGGCAGTATAGAGCGGGTCGTTATCAAGGTGTGTGCCTGCTAACGTGCGGTATGCTTGGCGGAAATGGTTGGTGGTCTCCGTATTCAGCAACACTTCCTTTGCAGGATCAAGGTGAACGGCGGTTGCAGGAACAGTTGTTAATTGCGTCAGCGCATCAAAATGGCGCATTGTCTCGATGGCATCGCCAAAATAATCAAGGCGTAGGGGCTCTGGAAGCGTGGGGATATACACATCCACAATGCCGCCGCGCACCGCAAATTCGCCGCTTTCGCGCACGGTGGTGGTGGACTGATAGCCATGATGGGTGAGCCAGTCAGTAAGCGTGGCGATGGAGAGCGTTGCGCCACTTTGCAACGTCAACGCACTTTGCGCAAAAAACGCTGGTGGCAACACTTTTTGCAAGATTGCATTCACCGTTGTAATCACAATCGCTTTTTTAAACGCCTTTTTTTGCAAGGCATTGAGCGTGAGTAAACGCTCACTCACAATATCTGCTTGGGGAGACACTCGGTCATAGGGCAGCGTATCCCACGCAGGAAACGACAGCACGGTTGCCTGCGGCGCGAAAAAATTGAGCGATTCTTTTAAGGACTGCGCCTGCGTGTCACTTACCACAATGTGCAGCAGCACGCCTGTTGTCTGTTGCGCATGAATTTGCGCGATCAGATACCCGTCATAACCTTCCGTGACGGGCGCAAGGGTTTGGGGGGGATTTGTGAAATACGAATTCATAGCGGGCGATGCATCGCAATATTTTTAAAAACGGGGGTATCAAACGCCTCAGGCGCAGGCTCTATCCCTGTAAGCCAATTATAAAGATCGGTTTCTTCCACTTCCAATAACGCCTCGTAATCGTTTATTTCTGAAGGTTCCAGCGTGTGCAGAAATTTTTCCGCAAAATTTCCGAGGATAATATCCAGTTCTTTGGTGCCACGATGCCCACTTTGGTAGTATAAGCGTTTTAAGCGCACTGCTGTATCCATGATATCCTCGTTATGACTAGACCGCCTCTCCTCTACCCGCTCTTCGCCGATGTTGCAAGTCTCCCCAGCATTGGTCCCCGTTATGCCGAACGGCTGAGCCACCTGTGCGGCGGCAATCGCGTGTTAGATTTGATTTATCACCTGCCGTTAGAAGTGCAGGAACGGAAGATTCTCACCCAAGTGGGGCGCACCGCCTTGCCTTCCTTAGTTACAATCCCCTTGACGATTGCCGAGCACCGCCCGCCTGATGGCAAACGCCGCCCCTATAAAGTGATTACGCAAGATGCCGCAGGACGCATTATTACGCTCACTTTTTTTCATGGGGAACAAAATTATTTGCTTCGGCAGTTGCCGATTGCCAGCAAACGGCTGATTAGCGGCAAGCTGGAGATATTAGAGGGGCGATTATTCATTACCCATCCTGATTATATCGTGGCGGAAAATGAGGTTGCCCGCATTCCCCAGAAAGAAGCGATTTATCCCCTCACCCAAGGCATTAGCCAAAAAGTGCTGCTCAAAGCCTTGCATAAAGCCTTGGAAACATTGCCCGCGTTACCTGAATGGCTGGATAAATCCTTGTTGGCGGAAAAAAAATGGGCATCGTGGGGAGAGTCGTTAAAGGCCGTCCATGCGCCCCGTGAGAACGACGATACCTCGCCGCATGCACCCGCGAAAGAACGTCTGGCGTTTGATGAGTTGCTCGCCCACCAACTCTCCCTAAAAATTGCACGGCAAAGCAAAGCACAGGCAAGCACGCCACTAAATCCCCCCCGCACGCTGATTGCCAAAGCGTTGCAACACCTGCCCTTTGCACTTACAGAAGCGCAACTCAGCGCGTTAGAAGAAATTTTAGGCGATATGGCAGGGGCCGCGCAAATGGTGCGTCTGCTACAAGGCGATGTGGGCAGTGGCAAAACGATTGTCGCATTTTTGGCAGCGCTGACCGC
>JBILKT010000154.1:0-4243 GCA_044376545.1 Alphaproteobacteria bacterium | reverse complement strand
CTTTCCTCGGCATTTGTGTGGGGATGCAACTCTTGGCAACCAAGGGGTTTGAAGACGGGGAGCATCAAGGCTTAGGTTGGATTGGGGGCGTGGTGCAACGCTTGACCCCCGCCGATACAACACTGAAAATCCCGCACATGGGCTGGAACACGCTGGATAGTCAACAGCCGCATCCGTTGTTTACGGGTTTGCCCGAACAGCCGCATTTTTACTTTGTGCATAGCTATCATTTTGTGCCTGATAACCCCGCTGTGGTGCTGTCCACAACCAACTATGACACCCCGTTTGTGAGCGCGATTGGCGTGGACAATATTGTGGCAACACAATTCCACCCTGAAAAAAGCCAAGAAAACGGGCTTAAACTTCTCACCAACTTTGTGGAATGGCGACCATGATTTATGAAGCTGATACAGACAGCAGATTTTAAATATGTCGCGTAGGCTTAAAAATTATTCATTGGCGGGAGAAAAAATATGATCGGACAGGAATGGAATGCAAGTGATTACAAAGAATATGCCAGCTATGTGCCAGCATTAGGGCAGGATGTTCTTGCTCTTTTGAATCCAATGAGAGGCGAAAAAATACTTGATTTGGGGTGTGGCGATGGGATTCTGACAGCGAAAATCGCTGCATCAGGCGCAGATGTTCTCGGGCTAGAGCCAGATAGAGCATTATCAGAAAAAGCAGAAAAAGCAGGGTTAAGCGTAATTCAGCTAGATGCTCACGCGATGAACTTCTCGGAGGAATTTGAAGCTGTTTTCTCCAATGCAGCGTTGCACTGGATGCACAATCCAGAGCATGTGATTGCGAATGTTGCTAACGCCTTGAAAACAAAAGGGCGGTTTGTTGCAGAGCAAGGTGGGTTTGGCAACGTTGCTGCCATTTGCACCGCCATTCTTGCCTCCTTGGAAAAATTTGGTCTTTCTCTTCCAGCGCAATTACCTTGGGATTTTCCTACACCACAGCAACAGAGAAAACGCCTTGAGGCATCTGGTTTCGAAATACAATTAATGGAACTTTTTTCTCGACCGACCCCCTTACCACAAGGCATAGCAGGCTGGTTAAAAACTTTTATTGGACCTTTTGTTCGTTCAGTCGACGACGATATAAAAAATAAACTTATCCAAGATGTTGAACAACGTTTAAAATACACTCTTTGTGATATAGAAGGAAACTGGATTGCTGATTATGTGAGACTTCGGTTTGTGGCTGTAAAAATATAAGTATTATTGATTCACGCTCGATGGTTAATTGGTTCTAATCAAAAGAGCGTTCCTTTCGCGTTGCTCACGCTGCGTGCTCATAAATTCTAACTTTGGATAGTGTTATGATTCTATATCCTGCTCTTGATCTCAAAAACGGACAATGCGTGCGCCTGTTGCGCGGTGCGATGGACGAAGCGACTGTCTATAATGACAACCCTCTCCACCAAGCCCATGAATTCATCGGGCAGGGGGCGCAATGGCTGCATGTCGTTGACCTTGACGGCGCGGTAACGGGGCATCCTGTTAATGGCGCGGTGGTGCGCGGCATGGTGGCGGAATGTCGCGTGCCGATTCAGCTTGGTGGCGGCATCCGCACCATGGACACCATCCACGCATGGCTGGATATGGGCGTAAGCCGCGTTATTCTTGGCACGGTAGCCCTGAAAAATCCTGCCCTCGTTTTTGAGGCGTGCAAGGCCTATCCGAATCAAATTGCCGTGGGCATTGATGCGCGGGATGGCTTTGTGGCAACAGAAGGCTGGTATGAAACGTCCACCGTCACCGCCATAGACCTTGCCCGTAAGCTGGAAGATGCAGGCGTTGCCGCGCTTATTTACACCGACATTGCGCGGGATGGCACTAAGGGCGGCGTGAATATTCTTACTACGGCAGACCTTGCAGAAGCGGTGCGTATTCCCGTTATTGCCTCAGGCGGTGTGGGCAGTCTTGAGGATGTGCGGAAAGTCTTAGCACACAAGGATAGCGGCATTGAAGGGCTGATTATCGGTCGGGCACTCTATGACAAAGCGTTTAGCTTGGATGAGGCGTTGGCGGTGGTGCGGGGGCAAGCACAAGGATAGTAATTTCTCTTGCAAATATAGCAAAAATGGTATATTGTGATGACATGGAAAGTAGAAGTGCTGAATACACAGGTTGATGTGGAAATTGAGGCGTTGCCTGAAGACATACGGGCGCGGTATCGGCGTATTACAATGCTGATAGAGTCTTACGGTCTTGAAAGAGTCCACGAACCCTATGTGAAACACTTGCAGGGCAAGTTGTGGGAAATGCGGATGCAGGGCAAAGATGGTATTGCACGGGCAATTTATGTTGCAAAAACAGGCAAGCGAGTGGTGGTGCTCCATGCCTTTGTGAAGAAAACAGAAAAAACACCGCTTCGCAATTTAGATATCGCGTTAAAAAGAGCAAAGGATGTTGTATGAAAGATACTGTAAAAAAAACAACGGGCAGAACCCCGCAAGAAATGCATGAAGAGTGGCTGCAAGACCCCGAATACAAAGCCGCTTACGATGCTCTAGAAGAAGAATTCGCCCTTGCGGCAGCGTTCATTGAGGCACGGGGCAAGGCAGGATTGACACAACAACAACTTGCAGAACGGATGGGCACAACGCAAGGGGTTATTGCGCGTTTAGAAGGGGGGCGCACCATGCCGTCTACCCGCACATTGCAACGCTTTGCCGCCGCCACAGGCACGCATCTTAGGATTAAGTTTGTGCCGATACCCGCGCCGCAACAGCCTGTTGGCGCGTGAGGCAAAACATTGTCAATCGCCCTTCGCACCGTTACCGCTGCTGATATTCCAACCTGCGTGCTGTTGCGGATGGCGGCGATTTGCGCTCAACCGCAGGGACTATGGACGGCAGCGCAACTTTATGATGCCGCCTGTTATTACAACCCCGAACGCATGGTAGCGGTGCTTTTGACACAAGATACCCGCCTGTGGATGCTCGAAAATGAGGCGCTACCCGTTGGCTTTGCAGGGGTAACAAAAGATTATCTTCAGTTCCTGTTTGTGCATCCCCTGCATCAAAGCAAAGGGTATGGCGCAAGATTATTAGAGCAGGCGATAGCAGATGTGCGTGAAAAAGGACATACGTCAGTGTGGCTGCAGGCGCATCCCTATGCAGAAGTGTTTTATGCGCGGCACGGTTTTTCGGCGGAAGAGGTGAGTTTTACAGAGTTTGGAACGCCAGTGCGGCGATATTGGAAAGATTTTTAAAGGTTGTATTTTTACACCTTTTGCGCTATATTAGCTTTGTACTATGTAACGGAGTCTTTATGGCAACCACAATAAAACTTTCTGATGAACTTGTTGCGGATGCACGGCGTTTTAGCGAGGTGTATAGCCGCTCTGTGCCGAAACAAATTGAATATTGGTCGCGCATTGGCAAAATTGCTGAAGAAAATGCGGATTTATCCTACAGTTTTATTAAGGATATTTTATTGGCGCAGCAGGAATCTGCTGTTCCGTTCACTTTTTCTTCGGCACACTAGCCATGCAGGTGTTGCAAAAGCCAACATTTCAGCGTGTGTACAAGAAATTGCATGCCAATAGCCGCTTAGAAGTTGATAGTGCTATCCGCGAAATTATGGAAAATCCTTTGGTGGGAGACGCAAAAGTGGGTGATTTGGCGGGTGTGCGTGTGTATAAATTTAGAATGATCAATCAGTTGACTCTCCTTGCGTATACTTACGAAGAAGAGGTTGTTACGTTGACGTTGCTTGCGTTAGGATCACACGAAAATTTTTATAGAAATTTGAAAAATTAAAAAATGCTCAAAACCCGTATTATTCCTTGTCTTGATGTGCACGAGGGTCGTGTGGTGAAAGGTGTCCAGTTTGTGGATTTGCTGGATGCGGGAGACCCCGTGGCGCAAGCAAAAATCTATAATGATGCAGGCGCGGATGAACTGTGTTTCCTCGATATTTCTGCGTCGCACGAGGGCAGGGGGTTGCTGCTGGATATTATCCAACGCACGGCAGAGAGTTGTTTTATGCCGTTGACGGTGGGTGGCGGGGTGCGAACCCCTGAGGATGTCCGCAAGCTGTTATTGGCAGGGGCGGATAAAGTGTCGTTCAATACCGCTGCTGTGGCGAACCCTGAGGTGGTGCGGGAATCCGCGCAAAAATTCGGACAGCAATGTATTGTTGTGGCGATTGATGCCAAGCAAACAGAGAGCGGCACGTTTGAGGTGTTCACGCATGGGGGACGCAAAACAACAGGGTTAGAGGCAGTG
>JBILKT010000028.1:0-12999 GCA_044376545.1 Alphaproteobacteria bacterium | reverse complement strand
ACCCCTTTGTGTGCAGAGAGCGAAATCCCCACCAATTCTGCTTGGAGAGCATTAAGAGAGGTTGTTTCGGTATCGATGGCAAATATGCACGCATCCGTCATCTCTGCAAGGCAAGCGACGAGATCTTCGGGCGTGGTGATGCGTGTATATGTAGGGGCGAGGGTTGAGGGTTGAGGCTCTAGGGAAGAGAAGGAAAGGGTATCTACTTTTTCCTCCCTCGTGCCTCGTGCCTCGTGCCTCGTGCCTAACATGACTCCCCGCGCCGTGATATTCTGATTGCCTGCTTCCACCCGCTTTAATAGCGCATGAAAGCCTTGCGTTCTTAAAAAAGGGATGAGGAGATCTGCCTGAAAGTCTACAGGGGGTACGGCGGCAAGCGGCATGACCAGTGGCACATCGTCTTTCAGGCGCACGAGTTCGCGCGAAATACGCGCTATCTCCCCGCCGTTCAGCAATGATTCTCGGCGTTTTTGCTGTTTTATTTCGCTGGCACGCGCAAGCAGCGTATCAAGGTCACCGTATTCTTGAATGAGGGCGGCTGCAGTTTTAACGCCAATCCCTGCAATACCAGGGACGTTATCGCTGGAATCCCCCGCCAGTGCCTGCACATCCACAACCCTATCAGGCGCAACGCCGAATTTCTCAAACACGTGCTCTGTGCCAATGGGTTTGTTTTTCATCGGGTCAAACAGGGTGATGCCTGCCCGAATGAGTTGCATCAGGTCTTTATCAGCGGAGACAATGACCGCCGTATCACCCTGCGCCACAGCTTGTGCGGCGTAGGTGGCGATAATATCATCCGCCTCAAATCCCTCTTGCTCGACACAAGGAACGTTGAAGGCTTGAACGGCTTCACGAATCAGCGTGAATTGTGGGATGAGGTCGTCAGGAGCAGGCGGGCGATGCGCCTTGTATTCAGGGTAAATATCATGACGAAAAGTCTTGCGGGCGGCATCAAACACCACAATCAGATGATCGGTTTTAAGCTCTTGGCGCAGTCGCATCAACATGCTGCAAAAACCAAACACCGCATTAACGGGTGTGCCGTCCGCCCTATTCATTTTTGGCAAGCCGTGATAGGCGCGGAAAATATAGCCAGAACCGTCGATAAGATGCCATGTTGTCATAGTATGCCGCTCGCATCTGGAAATTTGAACAAATATGTTGCGAGTGGTATGGGTGTGATGGAGCGTGCAGGGCACATCTATTGAATCAAAATATCTGCCTTAAGTTTCGGGGCACGCTTTGAGAGAGACGAGACCAAATGCTTCGCGTCTTCTTCCACCGTTTCCTGCGCTAAAGCGCGAGCGAGTTGCGTCAACGCCTCTTGGTGTTTAGAATTACCAATAAGGGAGAAGTTACGGGCAAGCTCAAGACATAGACGCTGGCGATCGTTCACGACAAATTCGGTGTTGGTGTCAAGACCTTCATAAAAAAACGTGACGTGCACGCCCAATACTTGCCCCACTTCATAGAGCCGCCCTGCAGAAACACGGTTAATGCCACGTTCATATTTGTGGGCTTGTTGATAGGTCACGCCAATGAGGTCAGCGAGCTGTTGCTGGGTTAGCCCGAGCATGGTACGGCGTTCGCGAATACGGCCACCAACATGCTTGTCAATTTGGTGGGTGCGGTTTGTGAAGCGTCCTTTGTTAGGTATTTTTATGTGCAGTTCTTCGATAGTGTTTTCTGTGGACATTGTGCCATCCTTTTTATACGGTTTTATACTGCGCGCACGTAAAGAGCACCTCTAAAAACCTCTTTTCTAGGGCGATTGGCGTTGTCAAGCCTCGCTTCAAAAGCCGCACGTACCCTTATGTACGCTTACGTTTCCTCAGCAAGTCTTTCCTAGCCACGCATCCCAATAAAAGGGTTTTTAGAGGTGCCCTAAGAGCTTGTCCCGAAACTAACGCATAAGTTTAAAATGATCTTTTTGGCTGCAAAAATCCCCCAAAATAGGGAAAATACCCCAGTATATCCCGCTATTTTGGGGTAATTTTTCGCACAAAAATCTCGATTTTCTCCTCATGCGTTAGTTTCGGGACAAGCTCTCAAGGCACGAGGAAAAGAAAGAGTATCAAAATAGTCCCTTCTTTTTCCTCGCGCCTCGTGCCTCGTGCCTTTTAACAAAAAGGCATGCTCGGTGGGTAGTTACATTTAATGGGCTTGGTATAAGCAGCTACCGCACGCGAATTTTTACCCTAACTTCGCTTTCACTATCCCACTCGCCGCGCCAAAATCCATCTGTCCGCTATATTTTTCGCGCAACACCGCGATCACTTTGCCCATGTCTTTGATGCTGGTTGCCCCCACCTCGGTGATGGTTTGCACAATAATCGCCTCAACTGCCGCATCATCGAGTTTTTGCGGCAGGTACTCTTGAATGAGATCAATTTCCGCCTGCTCGGCTTTTGCTTGCTCAATTCCACCGCCTTTTTCATACATCACGATGCTTTCGCGGCGTTGCTTAATCATAGACTCCAACAACCGTAAAATTTCTGCCTCGCTGATGCCTGCATTATTCACCCCATCGCGTGCCGCAATATCTTTATCTTTTAAGGCGGCGAGAATGAGGCGCACAATCGCTGTTTTTGCAGCATTTTTTGCCTTAAGCGATTCTTTAAGATCGTCAGAAAGTTTTGTGCGGAGGGACATAGAAATACCTATACTGATGGGAGGAAGAGTAAGCCGTAAGAACAGGGGAAGTGCAAGGAGTTTTTATTGTCTTTACAAAATTCGTTTTAAACTATATTATCATCAAATATTAATAATTCCGAGGTCGAAACGTGTTTTCTTTTCAGGATAGTGTGGCGGCGTTAACTCTCTGGCGGCGGGCGCATAGTGCGCTGGTGCGAAAATCAGAGAACGATCTTTCTATGCGCCAAATGTGCATTTTGCTAACCGTTTATACGGTTGAACCACCCCACACCATTCGCGGCATGGCAGAAGCCCTGAATATTGCCAAGCCCGCCGTTACCCGCGCCGTGGATAAACTGGAAATGCTCGGGCTGGTGAAACGCAAAGAAGATCCCAACGACAAGCGCAGTATTTTGGTGCAACGCACGGTGCAAGGCTCTGTTTTTCTCACCGATATGGGGAATGTGCTGCTGGGGGCAGCGAAGCTGTAAGTAACTAAACCAAAAATCTAAAAACCTGTTTAAAATCTCGCTAGACCGCTAGCGAAAACGGCTTAGTGCGAGAAACAGCGCGGAGTTGACTTAAAGGTCAATGAGCACTGTATCGCAGCAATAAGCCGTTTGCAGCAAGGTATAGTAGAGATTGTAAGCAGGTTTTCAAAACACATCAAAAAAACGCCGTAACACCCCCGGTGTTAAAACGCTAAGCGGATTCACGATCACACTCGGATCACTCTGATCCCCCCGCACGCTATAGCGCAGGGCAATCAAGCCCTCTTTTTTGTTGTTGGTTAGCAGATCGCCCACCAGCGGAATGTTGGAAAAAATTCTGTTCAGCAGATAAAATGGCAGCACCGTGCCGTTCAGATCCAGCGTGTTATCGGCCAAATTGATTGTACCCTCAACAGTAAGGCCAATAGACTCCCCTGCAAAACGACCATTTGTGAGGGTAATAACATCCCCGTCTTTCCGCATATCGACAATCGTCTTATTAAAGACAATCCCCTTGTTTTGCAGTAGTTGCAGCGGTGCAGTGATGGAGGCAACGTTAAGAATTTTTGCTAAAATCGGCGCACGTACCACCGCAAAATCGGCGATTTTAATCTTGGCTACAAGCTGTGATTCTTCGTTCAGTGTCCCTGTTATGGTTAACATACCATGCCGCATATTCTGATACACATCAAGGGCTTGTAATAACTCGCCCATATTATCTGTATTGACATTAAGGGTACGCCTCCCCGCCTCCCCTTGCTCAATTGCTACCCGAAAAGGCGTATCGCGCACCGTGCCTGTCACGCTTCCTGTGATGATTTTTGTATCGCGCACCGTGGCTTTTATGTTGGTGTTCAGCAGCGGTGTTGATTGTGCCCCCACCGTAATTTTTCCAAAGATGAGTGCTACCGTTACGGGCACTTCTTTTGACCATTCGAATAAAAGCGTATCATCTTCACTGCCCTTGCTACTGCCCTTGCCATCACTTGTTAAGCTTTGCAGGTGCAACGAGGGCACGGTGGCAATCACCGAGGCTCCCTGCCTATTTTTCTGCATCGCGCCTGTAAAAATATTGTCGCCTAAGGCAAATTTTTTCAGGATGATGCTATAGCCATCTGCCATTTTACCACTAGCGGTAAGCGTTGCGTTGCCTTGCACCGCCAACACATCTCCCACTTTAAACTGCAAATCGGTGATGCTATTGACGCTATAGTTTTTGACAGGGAGTGTCATCGCAAGCGTTGCCTTGCTGCCCGCAGGTTTTTCCCATGCAATTACAGGGGGGGTGAGTTTAGCGCGCGTGAAATCTGCCAGAATATCCACCATACCATCGCCGTTGGCGGGGCGTTTGTAGGTGAGTTTTGCGGTAAAATCCCCTGCCCCGAACCCCGCGCCGCCTAAGTCTTTTAGGTCAGTAAAATTCGGGGTGAAGGTCACAATAGCGGTTTCTGCCATTTTTGCCGCTTCTTTTAAATAGCCCGTCCATTCCCACACGGCAGGAAGCCCCACCAGCTTGCCTTTCACCGCCATTTTCGCAGTGTCATTATTAATGGTGAGCGTTGCTGCACTTTGGGTTGCCGGCACGTTCACCCGTGGCAACGGCAAGGAAATATCGGTAAATTTGCCCTGAATATCAAAATTAATCTCCTCATTGCGAATTTCGTTTTGCAGGGGGAATGCCACCTTCACAACGGTTGTGCCTGTGCCAAACACGTCTGTTTTGGTATTGGTGGTGATGTTGCGTTTAACCGCAGGGAACGGCAACGCTAACTCCATTTGCCGTGCTAATAATCCTGTAATCGTTGCATCTAGTGTTAGGTGCGGGATGTCCGTATCCAATTTTGTTATTATCACCTGCGCCTTGTTGACAGGCAGCGTATTGAGCGTGGCTTGTGTAATATTGGCGGTGATGCTGGTATCATCAAATAGTAACGTCCCTTGGGTGTTTTGAAATAGCGGGGCTTTGGCAAAATATTGCGCGGTAATATTTTGAAACGCGGCTGTGCCTTGTAATTTTTTGAGTTTCAAATTTTGCGGTAAAAATTCAGGCATTTCCAACGCAACAGCAATCGTCCCATTCGGCACAACGCCTTGCTTAATATTCTCAGAAACCCATGCTTTTGCCCCCTTTGCCAAGCCTTGTGGCCAATAGCGGAGGGCAGTCGTAATATCCAGATTTTGCGCGGCAATCATCGCCTCAAGGGTTGCATTGTGTTCTTGCCACTGTAGTGTTGCATTTGCTTTCACGGCAACGTTTTCCAGCGCAGTAGAGAATTCCTCCAACACTAGCTGTTGTTGGGGTGGGCGCAAACGTATTTTCATGGATGCCTGTGTCAGCCCCTGCATCAAACTTGAGACATCGCGGCTGCTCACTGTCACATCGAACCGCTCTAATCCTGCTTGTGTAAGCGTTCCCTGCCCTGCAATGAGTAACGGTATGGTATGCTCTTTGGTCGCAATAACCCCGCCGCCGTTCAATGTTGAGTGGGTGTTCGCAACGCTATATTTCAATGTCAGGCTATGAATAGAGCCCCCTGCACTTTCCACCGCGCCATCATAAAGCACCGCCTCTCTCAGCGGCATGCTCAGAAAACTTTCTAAACGGGCAATCAGTTCCTGAGGATGAAACGGTGCAGGCTTTTGCGAGGCTTGTGCAACAGGAGAAAGCGTCAAGTGCGGTTTATCCAGAGCGATACTATGCAGCGCAAACGGTTTTAAAAAACTCCACTGATACCGTGCTTTCAGCACCACGCTTTTCACGGTCATTTGCATGCCTGCCTCAGGCGAAGACAGGGCAATATCCTGCCAATCAAAGGCAATATCGTTGTTTGCCGCATCAATCCGCACGGTGGCAAGCCCGCTGGAAACTGAGGCATCGGCATATAACGACACAATTTCCTGTAGTAACGGCGTGAGCATTTGGCTGCTTTGCGGGCGCGACATCAGCAACACAACCGCAATCACCAACAATAAACACACCGAAATAATTGAGCTTATCACAAAGCCAACAAGCCGCGCACAACGCCAAAAAAAACATCGCCGTTCTTTTTGGGGGCGTTTTTTACGCGGCGGCGTAGCGGGTTTAGGGTTGTCTGTTTCAGTCAAAAGTGTATCTATCATTGGATGATGGCATTATTATCAGAAGTGAAAATCTTACCCCAACCTGCCTTTGCTGCACAAGCAGAACAAGGGGTTGCGGCGTTAAAAATATCCGAAAAATTCACCCCTCTTCTTTCAGCTTTGTGTGGCAACAGCCCGTATCTTCGCGCCCTGCTTGCAAAACAACCCGATTTTTTCCTGTATCTTGCCGAACATGGCACGTCTGCCACCTTCACCCACCTATTCGGACAAGACTGGCGCGCCATAAGCCATGACCTCCACACTTTTGACGACATAAAGCATTTTTTGCGGGTGAAGAAACAGCAGGTTGCGCTCTTTACGGCCATCGCTGACATTGCTGGCATCTGGACTCCCCTCAAAGTCACCGCTGTTCTGAGCCTGTTTGCGGATTTAAGTGCACAGTTGACTCTTGATTTTCTGTTACGCGATTATCAAACACGCGGCTTGCTCCTCCCCTCATCGGCCGCCAATGTGCAAGAAGAATCAGGGATTTTTATTCTTGGCATGGGCAAATTAGGGGCAAAGGAGCTCAACTATTCCAGCGATATTGACCTCATTGTGCTCTATGACAGTAACAAGGTGGCGATTGCCAACCCTGAAAAGCTCTCGCAAACCATGGTGCGGCTAACGCGTGATTTTGTCACCATTTTAGAGGAAAAAACAGCCGACGGCTATGTGTTCCGCACGGATTTACGGTTGCGCCCTGACCCTGCCTCCACGCCGCTCGCGTTATCGGTCGCGGCAGCGGAATCTTATTATAGCTCCATGGCGCAAACATGGGAACGCGCTGCCATGATTAAAGCCCGGCCCATTGCAGGGGATTTTATGGTTGCTGATGACTTTTTACAATTCCTGCAAAGTTTCATCTGGCGGCGCTATCTTGACTTTAATGCGCTCCATGAAATTCATGCCTTAAAGCAGCAAATGAACGCCTTTCATAATCTAGACGGTGCCTTAAAATTGGAGGGACATAACATTAAATTAGGCGTAGGCGGCATTCGGGAGATTGAGTTTTTTGCGCAAACACATCAATTAATTTGGGGCGGACGCGAAAAATCTTTACGGCAGCGCGACACTTGCACCGTGCTGGATATGCTCGCCCATCTTAAACTGATTGAACCAAAAACAGCGGAAACGCTGAAAGACAGCTATTCCTTTTTGCGGATGGTGGAACATCGTCTGCAAATGGTGGAAGACCAGCAAACACACAGCCTGCCCAACACTACGGATGGCTTGCGCCACATTGCTATTTTTTGCGGTTTTCCTACGCTGGAGGCATTTACTACAACTTTATTGCATCACTTGCGTTTTGTGGAAACAGTGTATCGTCTCTTGTTCCATAACGAACAACCTGTTGTGCCTGCCTTTTCTTTGCCTTCTTTATTGCCACAAGATAATCAAGCGGCGGTGGACACGCTGAAAGCACAGGGCTTTAAACAAGCCGAAATTGTCTATGCTACGCTGAAACGCTGGCAAAGTGGTCAATATCGTATGGTGCGTAGTCCAAAAGCCCAAGAACTTTTGAAGCACCTCACCCCTGACTTACTGGCGGCGTTCGCCAAAACGTCTGCCCCTGTTCAAGCCCTGTTGCATTTTGATACCTTCCTTGAAAAATTGCCCGCTGGTGTGCAGGTTTTTTCGCTGCTTGCTGCGAATAAACGCTTGTTGACACAATTAGCAGATCTGATGGGGGATGCGCCAAGTCTGGCACTGCAACTCGCGCAACACCCCGCTTTGCTTGATAATCTCCTCCTCCCCAACAGCCGCCTCTTCTTTACTGATGCCTCTGATTATACAATTTTGCTGCTGCAACGCTTAGGGCATTTGGCAGACTATGAAGAAACGCTCCGTACCATCCGTCTCTTTGTCAAGGATGTGCACTTTCATATTGGGTTAGAAGTCTTGCAACAACAACGCACAGCGGAAGAGATTAGCCTTGCCCTCACCGCCATTGCTGATGCGGTGATGCTAGTGCTTATCCCCGCCCTTATGAGCGAATTTAGCCAAACCTACGGCGTGTTTGAGAACGGCAATTTTGCGGTTATCGCCTTGGGAAAACAAGGCAGTCATGAGATGAGTATCGACTCAGATCTTGACCTTGTGTTCCTTTACGATATTCCCGAAGATGCCCTGTCGAATGGGAGTCGTCCGTTACAAGCAGCTGTCTATGCAACACGTCTGTGCCAGCGTATTGTCTCGGCGCTCACCGTGCCTGTGGCAGAAGGCTTCTTGTATACTGTTGATATGCGGCTCAGACCCAGCGGCAGTGCAGGGCCTGTTGCCACCAGTTTTGAAGCATTTCAGCAATATCACCTTGAATCGTCGTGGACGTGGGAGCACCTCGCGTTAACCCGCGCCCGTGTGGTGTTTGAAAGCAACAGCAAGGGATTGTTGCGCGAACGACTGGAAACAGCGTTGCATACCATTCTCACCCGACCGCGTGATGCGGCACTCTTGCGGCAAAACGTGCGAGAGATGCATGCAAAAATTGTGGAGCATCATAAACCGCGCGATTGTTGGCATGTGAAACACATTCGGGGCGGGATGGTGGATATTGAGTTTATTGCGCAATATCTGCAGCTGCGCTATGCGGCTGATTTCCCTGATGTTTTGCAACGTGGCACCATTGCCAGCCTGCAAGCCTTATGCGATGCGGGGGTCCTGAATGAGCCGGATTGCCTGTTGTTGTGCGACACCTATACCCTGTGGCGTAATATCCAAAACCTGCTTCGTCTTACATTCGGCAAAATATCGCCTGAAGACCGCGCGTCTGAAAGCCTTGTGCGGAAATTGTGTATTTTGTGTGGCGTGGATACCTTTGAAGTAGTCAAAGGGACGATAGAGGCGAAGGCAAAAGCGGTGTGGGCGGTGTTTGAGGAGGGGGTTTGAGAAAAAATAGCGGCAATTCTTATAACTCCCTAGCTACTTTTCAACGCACGGTGCGCTAGGCACTAGGGACATCACACTATAAAACTGCACCAAGAGTTTGTTTTCTGGACCCCAGCCTTCGCTGGGAATTCGACCAGTGTATGTATGCTCAGAACGAATCCCCAGCGCAGGCTGGTCCAGTTTCTAGTGCGGGTTTATGGTGTGATGTCTATAGGCACTAGGGACGAGGAAAAGAAAGAGTATCAAAATAGTCCCTTCTTTTTCCTCGTGCCTAGCCCCTAGTGCCTCGTACCTTGAGGATCAGAAGATGACCGTAGCTAGGTAGTTACCAATTCTTATCTCTAAACTTGTTTTTTACTTTTTCTATGCTACTATAATCAGGAGAAACAGGGTAGCCCTGTGCGTTAACACAAAGCTACCCCTAGGGTTATTTTCTCAGAAACGTGCGGATTTTAATCCGTATGTTGAGAGAAAAAATCCAATAGAATGTCTTTTTCATTCTACGTTCTCCTTCAAATGCTGGGCGGGGGGAGCCTGTCTCCCCCCTACCAACCCAGCGGGCGGTTTATACGCCGAAAAGAATTCCACGTAAAGGATGGTAGACTTTTTGCTGCAACCTAGCAAAACGCTGAATTTTTTAACTATTTATCAACATGTTAAGCGTCTGTAAGTCTTGTGCAGAAATTATGTGGGCTGTGTGGGGTGGATACATTTGCAGATGTTAAAGAGACGATAGAGGCAAAAGCAAAAGCGGTGTGGGCGGTGTTTGAGGAGGGGGTTTGAGAAAAAATTTTGGTAATTTTTCTCTGTACCGCTCGCACCTGAAGAGTATCCAAAAAATCTTGCGATCGGTAAAGCCCGCGCGGCGCTTGAGCGTTTCATCGCAACTTCTTCAGCTGCGATGGGTATACATGGTGCCCAGAAGAAGACTCGAACTTCCAAGGGGTTGCCCCCGCTAGTACCTGAAACTAGTGCGTCTACCAATTCCGCCATCTGGGCAAAAACTAAAAAACTAAAAAACTAAAAGGGGGCGATACAATTTTGTGATTGGGAACGCCAAAACTACCCTTGACGCACTTTATAGCGTGGGTTGGTTTTATTGATGATGTATACGCGCCCTTTGCGACGAATCATACGGCAATCTTTATGGCGATTTTTTAGAGTTTTCAACGAGTTGACGATTTTCATGGCACATCCAACATTGTATAGCGAGATGGCTTTATAAAGGAGCGTATACTTAAAAACAAGATTTTTGTGTATGGTTTGAGCAGAAAATATTTCACCTGCGCAAGTCCTGTCCTTAGAGCTTGTCCCGAAACTAACGTACAAGTTTAAAATTGATCTTTTTGGCTGCGAAATCCCCCCAAAATAGGGAAAATACCCCAGTATATCCCGCTATTTTGGGGGGATTTTTCGCTCAAAAATCTCAACTTTCTCCTTACACGTTAGTTTCGGGACAAGCTCTTATACCAACGGCGGAATCTAAATTGGTATTAGATAAAACCTCACACAAACAATAAGTTTTCCTGTTTTGCTTGCGCTTCTAGCTGCTGTAACAAGCCTTGCGCGCTCCACTCTTTCTCATGATACTGATGCGCTTCGTAGGCAAGCTGGTAAAGCCGTTTGAGCTTCTTGCAAAAGTCTTTGTTATGAAGATTTGCGGCAGAATACGCCTCGGTATACATAAGAAAAATATCAAGGCTGTCGTGCTTAACGGGGTCGCCATTGAGATATTTAGCAAGCATGCTTTCATTGGTGCCGCCTGATTGTTCCCACACTTTAGCACCGGAGAGCGTGAATACCACGCTGGACGCTGCATAGGATTGATTGCAGTGCATCATGAGGTCAATCACGAGATCCCCCATCAGGTTAGAGCACAACGCCGCAAATGGTTCGTCTGTAAAGCGCCCTGAGTCTACTACTTGCGCGACAAAATCATCACTTAAAATATCGGTGCCTTTAACGCCTCGTTTTGCCAGTTCAAGTTCAATCGCTTGGCAAAAATCTTCTTCAGACACAGAGACAGTGCGTTTATTGGGGTAATAAATCGCCATCCCTTTTTGGATGGAATAGTCTATCGCCACTTCGGTGAAGGCACGGACCACATCCCAATCCCATTCTTCGGTATAGATTTTTGTGTGTTCATGCCCACTATGGCGGGCATGAGCATACAAGCTCCCCGTCATCAGGCGTGCAATGGCGCACGGTTGGTGATAGGTGTTGTGCACTAACAATTCCCGCCACGCCATCGTTGCGCCACATTGTTTGCGCCAAAGGGGATTGAGGCTTGTGCCGGTCCGTTTTGAGGCGGTACTGGGCTTAATAGCGAATTTCAGAGAATCTAGTTTTTCAAGGAATTCTGCGACGATAGGGGCGTGTCCTACTGATAGAACATGTTCTGCGCTCATATCCACTGTTTCTGCAGGCAGTCCTGCAAAAAAACGGTCGTGGATGTGGGCACGAATTTTTTCGACGAGATCATCACCTTTAGCGACCAGAACAGCATTAAGAGAAGACATGGAGGCACTCCTATGAGAATTAGGCCTCCTTTATACACAACGGTTCTTAAGATTTTCCTAAAGATGCACCAATAACGTGTCCAATTATAAGGAGTGCGGCTTTTGTGTCAGAAAGGGTTGTTGCTCGTTCTGGCAGCGTTGCGAGTGTTGCCGTGATCACTTGTTGCTGCGGCGTTGTGCCATTGGCGATAAGCATTGCGGGGGTTTGAGGTGATAAGCCATGTTTGATAAGGTTTTCCGCAATCAGATTGAGCGTTACTTTGCCCATATAGACAACAATGGTTTGCTTATCATCCGCCAGTTTATGCCACGGTAGCGACAGCTCGCCACTTTTAAGGTGTCCTGTTACAAACACACAGCTTTGCGCGTAATCGCGATGGGTTAAGGGCACACCGACTGCCGCCGCACAACCCAAAGCGGCGGTGATGCCCGCGACCACCACGCAACCGATACCTGCTTTTGTGACTGCCGCCACTTCTTCTCCCCCCCGCCCAAACATAAAGGGATCGCCGCCTTTCAAGCGCACTACGCGCTTGCCTTCCCGCGCTTTTTGAATCAAGAGGGCGTTTATTTCATCTTGTGGCAAGCAATGATTCGCGCGCTGTTTGCCGGCATAAATTTTTTCGGCATCACGACGGCATAGCGCAAGAATTTCAGGGGATACGAGTCTGTCGTACACGACCACATCCGCTTTTTGCATACAGCGTAGCGCCTTGAATGTGAGCAAATCAGGATCGCCCGGTCCTGCCCCCACAATATACACTTCGCCTTGTGCGGTGTCACAGAGCGCTTCATCCTGTAACGCTTGTTCTAAAAGGGCTTCAGCCTGTTTTTCTTCCCCTATAAAAATTTTTTCTGCGATTGTCCCTGTGAAAACTTTCTCCCAAAATAGGCGGCGTTTCTGGAAATTAGGGAGAAGGTGTTTGCTTTTCTCACGGAATGTTGCGCTTAATTGAGCAAGTCGTGCAAAACTGGCGGGAATCGTTGTCTCAAGGAGAGAGCGAACGTGCCGCGCGAGCACAGGCGCAACGCCATTCGAGGAAATGGCAATGAGCAAAGGCGATCTATCCACAATAGCAGGGGTGATGAACGCGCAATAGTGTTGTTTATCCACCACATTGACGAGCATATTGCGTGCTGTGGCAGCTGTATACACGGCCTTGTCGACTGCCTCATCCTCCCCTGAGGCAATCACCAAGATATAGCCTTCTAAGGCTTGCTCCGTAAAGGTTTCTGCAACCACCAGTAAATTTTGATCTGTGATGAGTTGTTGCAGATCAGGGGTGAAATGATGGCCGATAATATCAACCGCCGCGCCACACAGAAGCAATGCTGAGGCTTTG
>JBILKT010000027.1:0-13207 GCA_044376545.1 Alphaproteobacteria bacterium | reverse complement strand
GCGTTGGTTTGTTCCTCTTCTTGCGTATTTGCCTCAGGAGAGGATGTTGTTTTTTTTGTGAATGTTTTGGGTGCCTCTTTTAAGCACGGTGCGGCATTTTTCTCAGGGGCATCGGCAGACGATGGTGTTGTATCCTCGTGTTCTTGAACGGCAGATTTTTCTGTGGCGTCACTGTCTGTGCGTTCATTGCGTGAGGCAGGTTTTGTGGGGGCAAGTTTTGTAGAGGTTGGGTGCCGTGTGTCTTGTAAAACATCCGCAAAAGAAGGCGCATCATCTTTAGGGATAAAATCGGTTTTCGGTGCAACGTATTGCGGTTTTGTGTCACTGAGGGCGAGGAGATCTTGAAGCATCTCCGTTGTTTTGCAATAAGTGCGCCAGTTTATACCGCTCGCACCTGAAGATCTGCAAATAAATCTTGCGAGCGGTAAAGCCCGCGCGGCGCCCCAGCGAAACGTTGCACATTCTTCCTGTGCAAAAGGTATAATTGTCAACAGAGCCTAAAATAACGAAAAATTGACCTGCGGACTCTCAACAGCACCCTCTATGGTGAATTTGAGCGGAGGCGTGCTTATCGGCATTGCATCAAACGACACGAGTGTCACCAGCTGCAGAATGCGACGAAATAGGTTTATTGTTCCCTCCACGCGCACCCCACCGCCTGCAAAGGCAAGCGTGGTGTTTTGGAGTGTCGCACGACCATCACCGAAAAATACGGTGCCATTTGCTGTGGTAATGGGTGTTTGTGGCTCAAGCGAATTTTTTGCACCAACAAGTCTTAAATAGCTGGGGTTATCCCGCAATATTTGCGCGGCACTGACGAGATTAGGAATGGGCAGCGTGATATTTTGCAAAGCAAGCTGGGCGTTGCCTGCAAGCGAACGCCAGTGGTCTATACTACATTGCCCACCTGAATGGGTGGTACCTGTGGCTGTGAGCAAGCCCTCCCTGCCGCCGAAAGGAAGCATGGCTATCGGCATATTTTGCAGTGTAAAACGGGTGTCGAGTGTTGTGCCCGTTTCGCTTGTGTAGGCGGCAAGATCAAGCTGTGCATTGCCGTTTTGTTGGGCGGTGGTAAGACGACCTGTGAGTTGACCATTCTCTAGGACATAGAGCGCGGTGGTATTAAAAAGTGTTGTGGTGCGGAAGGTTGTTTGCTGGGTGCTGATTTGGATGCGACCATTCACGCGTTTAAACCCCGAAAAATCAAATCGTTTGGTATTATCGGCACAAACGCCCACAGAGGCGTTGTTGTCAGGAGGGAGGGCAAAAAACGGCAAAAACAGATAGCCAAGCGGCAACGTATTGCCTGCCAGTTGAAAGTCAAGCGTAGGGGGGGCGCTGTTGTTCCCCAGTGTTAATCGTGCTGTCCCGCTAATTTGCCCTTGACCGATAGTGCCTTCAATGCGGCGCAGTTCCAGTCCTGTTTTATTGAGAACAAGAGGGGAAACAGCGTTTATAGCGCCCGTTGCGGTGTTGTGTTGATACCGCGCTGTGCCTTGAAATTGCGGGGTGGGGAAAGGCACAAGCGTGCCGTCAAGACGCAACGATTCCTCCAATGTTCGTTGCGCGTATTGGAGGGCAAGCGTTGTTGCATCCCCCTGCAGCGCAAGTGCTGTTTGCCCTTCTATCATGCTGAATAGCGCGGCGGGAGCACCGAACACGTTGAGGGTTGTTTTTAACGCCGCGCTGTCTGCGGCAAGCGAGAGTGTAATCTGGGGGACAACGCCTGTGATATCGAGGCTTCCTTTGGCATTGAGAGACTGCTGCGGGGCACTTTCTGCTTTAAACGCGTTGAGCGTGAGGCGTTGTGGTGTGAGATTGGCTGCAACAGAGAGATTATAAAGCGTTGTATCAGAAGCCGTGAGGCGGTTTGTGTTGAGGGATACTGAAATAGGGGTTTTTAGGGCGCGGGCACTGTCTAAAATTGTTTGGTCAAAAGGAATGGCACCCCCCCCGATGCCTAAGGTGAATTGGGCTGTGTTGAGTGTAATACTATACTGTGGGGTAGGGGTGACAGTATAAGAAATAGTGCCGCTGAGAGCATTATGTGCTGTCTTTATGGCAAGTTGCTCTAATGCCCATGCTGCGCCTGTATAGGTGAAGAGCCCTGTTGCGGCAACGGGGGCAGAGTTGGTCGTTACCGCGTTAAGCGTGAGGCGAATAGGGGCGTTGGGGGTAAAAACGGCATTAAGTTGTGCGTTGTAAAATGGAAAAGTTTGCACGGTTAGTTCATCAAGGGTAATTTTCATAGAGCCATTGCTCCCGCCATTGCCCAGAAACCCTGAGAGCACGGCGAAATCCTGCCCGTTGAAAAAAGACTGCCCGCCCGTTGTTTTGCCAACATGAAAACTGCCTTCAAGCGATGGAACCGGTTGATTCTTAAGGGTTAGTTGCCCTGTCATCGTGGTTTTCTCTAAGGTAATCGTATTAAATTTGATTGCGAGCAGCGTTTCTTCCATCACGCCGAGCCCTGCGAGTTGTAGTAAGGCTTGCGGATTATTCGTCTCTACCACCCGTACGGCAAAACTTGCCGCATTGCTGGTTTGCATAAAACGGGTGCGGAGCGCGAGCGTATAGGGCTTTTTATTCCAAACATAACTCCCATTGACGGCAATAACGTCTGTGTTGTCAGGCAATAATTCTGTTTTAAAATCTTCTAAGGTTGCTTGGGCGCGGGGCGAAGAGAAAATAACCCGTTTTGCTTGAACGCTTGTTGCCATGAGCGTAGCCTTAAGCGCTTTCCATAAAGAAAAGGAGATGCGGACATTTTCTAACGTCACCGTCGGCAAGAGGGCTGCGGGATTTTTTGCCGCCATCGTTAAAACGGGCAGTCGCATGGCCAGCGGCAACGAAAAAGACGGCTTGCCACTTAAAGTGAGGTGCAGGGGTTTGTCTTGACTTAAAATATCGAGTTGTTGTTGGGCAACGCGTTGCCAGTCAACACCGTATGACAAAGCAGCCCATGTTAGGAGGAATACACCTAATAGGATACGAGACCATTTGACGGTGTGATGAAAAATTCTCATAGTGAAAAGAGTTTTGCTGAAAATCATAAGGATTGCAAGAATGGTACGCTATGCCTCGCCAAATTTCGATGAACGCACCTTGCCTATCACGATGATCGTCATGCATTATACGGGTATGAAAACGGGGAAGGCGGCGTTAAGTCGTTTGTGCGATGCAACATCGCGCGTGAGCGCGCACTATTGTATTGAGGAGGATGGCACGCTGCATGCGCTGGTGGACGAGAGTAAACGGGCATGGCATGCAGGGGTGAGTTATTGGGATGGTATTACGGATGTGAACAGTGCCTCCATCGGCATCGAATTAGTCAATAAAGGGCATGATGGGGGTTATACGCCTTTTCCTGAAGCACAGATGCGAACGCTCACTCATTTATTGCAGGGGATTGTTTCGCGGCATCACATAGCACCCTATAATATTGTGGGGCATTCTGATATTGCGCCTGCCAGAAAGCAAGACCCCGGAGAATTGTTCCCGTGGCAAGATCTTGCCGCACAGGGATTCGGGATGTGGATGAGTGAGCAAATACTCACTCATTTTTATGAGGAGCAAGATTTCTACGGACTGTTAGCGCAATATGGGTATGATGTCACAGACAAGGATGCTGCCGCAACAGCGTTTCATCGGCATTTTTATACGGAGAATTTAGAACGCGCTCCCGATGCAGAAAGCGTGCGGCGGATTATTTCCTTGTTGCAGCAAAAACTTGACTTCAGCTGAAGTGCTAGCGTATCAAACGGCTAGCCAGTCTTGCGGATAGTTGCGGGGAGGATTTAACCCCTTCCTGAGGAAAGTCCGAGCTTTAGGGAAGCGCCGTGCTAGGTAACGCCTAGGAGTCGCGAGGCTACGGAAAGTGCAACAGAAAGTATACCGCTTTGCCTGTCTTTGACAGGCAAAGTAAGGGTGAAATGGTGCGGTAAGAGCGCACCGCTGCGCTGGCAACAGCGTCAGGCATTGAAAACCCCACGGAAAGCAAGGGCAAATAGGGGCGGCCGTCATATGTTGCAAAACGATATGAGAATCTGTTTCCCGATTGTCGCCCGGGTAGCCTGCTTGAGCGTGTTGGTGACAGCACGCCTAGATGAATAGCTATCGTTTTTTCCATGTAGGAGAAATACAGAACTCGGCTTATAGCAGGACTGGCTTTATTAATCGCTTTCAGGAATGTGCTCAATGACTCTATCGACAACCGCTGCTGCGTATCAAGCACCAACACATATTTTTAATACAACTATTTTGCGCCAATACGATGTGCGCGGCATTGTGGGAAAAACCTTAGAAGAGGCGGATGCCTATGCCTTGGGGCGTGCGTTTGCAACGGTGCTGCAGCGACATCATGGCAAGACCGTTGCTGTGGGGTATGACGGCCGTTTGCACTCACCGCGATTGGCAGCAGCCCTTATTAAGGGCTTGCGGGAAAGTGGTGCGGATGTGACCTCGATCGGGCTTTGTCCTACACCGCAACTGTATTTTTCTACCTATCACTTACACGTGGATGCAGGCGTGATGGTTACAGGATCCCACAATCCAGCGGATTATAATGGCTTTAAGATGATGCTAAAATCAAAGCCGTTTTATGGCGCGGCTATTCAAGAGCTGGGCGCAATCGCCGCAACGGGCGATTATGCAGTTGGGGCAGGCAGCTATCAAGAACAATCGGTGGATGATGCATACATTACCCGCGTATTAGAAGGTATACATTTTGGCAGTAAAAAACTGAAAGTGGCGTGGGATGCGGGCAATGGCGCGATGGGCAACGCGATGGTTGCAGCCACAAAAAAAATGGCTGGAGAGCACTTTCTGCTCAATGAAAAAATTGATGGAACATTCCCCGCGCATCATCCTGATCCTACCGTTGCCGAGAATTTGGTGCAGCTGATTGACCTCGTCAAGCAAAAGGGCTGTGATGTGGGCGTCGCGTTTGATGGCGATGGCGACCGTATTGGCGTGGTGGATGGCGAAGGCGGCATTTTATGGGGCGACCAACTGCTCACCATTTGGGCAGAAGCGATTCTAGAAAAACAGCCTAACGCTACCATTATTGCGGATGTGAAGGCGAGCCAAGTGTTCTTTGATGAGGTCTCCCGCATGGGCGGCAAGCCGCTGATGTGGCAAACAGGGCATTCGTTGATTAAGGCAAAAATGGCGGAAACAAAAGCGCCCTTGGCGGGCGAGATGAGTGGTCATATTTTCTTTGCGGATAGATATTACGGCTTTGACGATGCGCTGTATGCCGCCATTCGGTTATTAGAAATTTTGAGCAACAAAAATATCACGCTTGCAGAAATTCGTAAAAATCTTCCGCAAGTGATCAATACGCCTGAGTTGCGATTTGCGTGTGACGAAGATAAAAAGTTCGGGATTGTGGAAAAATTGCAACAGTTGTTGGCTGCTGAAAATGCAAATATGAGTACGATTGATGGCGTGCGTGTGAATACCGAGCA
The DNA here is from genome assembly GCA_044376545.1 of Alphaproteobacteria bacterium. Taxonomy (GTDB): domain Bacteria; phylum Pseudomonadota; class Alphaproteobacteria; order JAJTHO01; family CANGXP01; genus CANGXP01. The sequence goes on along the minus strand of JBILKT010000027.1, from coordinate 7,739 downwards.
GGGCTGGTGGCTGCTCAGGGCCTCGAACACACAGGCGGTGCTCGTTGCACGGTGTGAATCCCAAACACAACAAGGGTTGGAATATCTGCAAGAACAGTTGCAAAAATATCTCGCAAAAGTTGGGGTTGAGTCAATGCAGATAACGCATTGAGATTGCTTTGTAAATATTTGACACGGCTTAAAAAAACGCGCATAGTATTTACACACAATAGTAATGCTGCAGTGCAATATTTTCTCTTGACATTAACGATTTGGTAGTACATATAGCATAAAAGAGAGTTTATGCTGCACTGCAACATAAATGAACAATGGAGACAAAACATCATGACGATCCCTTCAAATACCTTTAAGCCCTCTACAACAGCACCTGTGACGTCCGCTGCGCAGACAGCAAATCAGGCAACTACGGCTGCAAAGTCTGTTGCGGCAAGTGCTGGAAATTCTCTGGCTTCTTCTGTTGTTGCCAATCTTAAGGCGGCAGCGGCGGCGTCTAAGCCTGCGGCAAAAGTGGCTGTCGTAAAAAAAGCCACGACGACCAATGCTGCTGCAGCTAAGAATACTGCAAATGCTAAGTCGAGCGTAGCAAACGCTCCTGTTGTTAGTCATAATAAGGCGGCATCTTCTTTGCAAGGCAGCAGCCAAATAATCAGCGAGACCATTACAAGTACTGTTAAATCCCTTCAGCAACAACTAGAGAAAGTGAACCAAACCGTGATCAAAAACAACCAAGAATTCAGTAAATTCTTAGAAGATAATGTGAATTCAACCTTGCAAGCATTCAACATCCTTGCAAAAAGCTCTGAGGAAATTAGTAAAGCATACTTCTCTTTTGCGCAGAGTACGTTTGAGAACAATATTGCTGCTGCAAAATCTTTGTTTTCTGCACGCAACGCACAAGAAGCGTTTGATCTCCAAAGCAAAACAGCAAAAAGCAACATTGATTCTTTGATCAATGAAAGCACCAAGCTGTCTCAGCTGAGTATTGATGCTGCAAATAAGGCGTTACAGCCTATCCAAAACCGCATCAACCAAACTGTTGAGAGCATTATTAAAAAAGCAGCGTAGTTTTTTTAACTGAACAAGATGTAAGCAAGGGGGCGCAGGCAATGAGGCTGCGCCTTTTTGTTTTTGTGGAAATTGGTTGCGTGGGCGCGGTAACTTTGCTACAAACGCTTTTTATTTTTGCGTGCGGGTGTAGCTTAGTGGTAAAGCACCAGCCTTCCAAGCTGATCATGAGGGTTCGATTCCCTTCACCCGCTCCATTGGTTTTCTGTGTTTGCCTACAGGAGTATAGCTCAACTGGTAGAGCGTCGGTCTCCAAAACCGAAGGCTGTGGGTTCGATCCCCTCTGCTCCTGCCACTTTTAACATATGTTCATAAGAAGCCGTTATGCCTCCTAAAACGTCTACAAAAGTTGTTGTGCCTATTGCAAATGATGATAAGCAAAAAGATTTTTTGCCAAAAGCACCGCGTGTGTCGCTGGCGCAATATGTCCGAAATGTGCGGCAAGAGCTTGCTAAGGTATCGTGGCCAAGTAAAAAAGAAATCAAAATCACGACGTTAATGGTATTCATTATGGTAATAATTTCTGCAATGTTCTTTTTTGTTGTGGACCAACTTCTTTCTTATGGTATAAGGCTTGTCCTCGGTTTGGGGGCATAGGACTATTTAAAGTCCTCAATATGTGAACATAATAATCTAAAGGTTTACGTCCATGACGGCACAAAACGCACCAGAAACAGCCAAGTGGTATGTTGTGCATGTTTATTCTGGGTTTGAAAATAAGGTTGCAGAAGCTATTAAAGAGCAAGCAGCTGAACGTAATTTAACAGACCATATCCATAACGTTGTTGTTCCGTCTGAAGAAGTAACGGAAGTGCGGCGTGGTGCGAAAATTAACACGGATAGAAAATTTTTCCCTGGCTATATTCTCATCCAAATGGATTTGACCGATCAAAGCTGGCATTTGGTTAAAAGCACGCCGCGCGTGACAGGATTTTTGGGCGGTGGAACACGGGGCAAGCCCGTTCCGTTGTCTAATGCCGAAGCAAAACGTCTTACCGCACAACTTTCTGAAGGCTTTACCAAAGCACGTAAGACAGTTCTGCATGAAATTGGCGAAACAGTCCGCGTAATTAGTGGACCATTCGATAGCTTCACGGGACTGGTGGATGGTGTTGATGATGAACGCCAAAAGTTAAAAGTGTCGATTTCCATCTTCGGGCGGGCAACGCCTGTGGAATTAGACTTTACGCAAGTAGAGAAAATTTAGGCATCAGGCAGTAGGGACGAGGCATCAGATTCTGTTGCCTTATGCCTGTAGTCCTAGGCTCTGTTGACAATTAAACTGGCGATGATTTTTTGTATGAAACAGCTTCTGCAAGGCAAAGCCCGCTGTCAATATCGAGATATTGACAAGGGCTTTAACGCTGCAAAAGGTGTTTCAGGCAGAAAAGCACGCCAAAGAATCGCCCCACGAGACCTTTGCTGTCTTTTTCTGCTTTGGCTGTGTCAAAAGCCTTGTCGCTATCGACATAGCGACATGCGCCTTTTTCCTTGCCAAAACACAAAAATCCTAGCAAATCTCTCGTGTTTAATTGTCAACAGAGCCTAATGCCTTTCCTTGTGGGAGATGCGCCACATCGCACCACATCCTCCAACTTTAACAAAGGAGTTAAACTATGGCAAAAAAAGTAATTGGCTATATTAAACTGCAGGTTCCTGCAGGCAAGGCCAACCCCGCTCCCCCGATTGGTCCTGCACTGGGGCAACGGGGGCTTAACATCATGGAATTCTGCAAGGCTTTTAATGCGTCAACCCAAGGGTTGGAAGTGGGCATGCCGATTCCTGTTGTCATCACCGCGTTTTCAGACAAAAGTTTTACCTTTGTCACCAAAACCCCTCCAGTGAGCTATTTTTTGAAAAAAGCGGCAAGTCTTGCCAAGGGTTCGCAAACCCCAGGGCGCGGTTTTGTTGGGAAAGTAACGTGGTCTCAAGTGAAAGACATCGCGACCAAGAAAATGGTTGACTTAAACGCAAATGACATCGATGCGGCGGCTCAAATGATTGCGGGTTCTGCCCGTTCTATGGGCTTAGAAGTTGTGGAGGGCTAGGATCATGGCAACAGTTGTAAAACATACAAAGCGTCTCACTAAAGTCCATGCGGCGATTACTGCAGACAAACTCTACCCCATCGCCGAAGCGCTCGTTTTGGCTAAAAAAAATGCTACGGCGAAGTTTGATGAAACCATCGAGGTGTCGATGAACCTCAATGTTGATCCCCGCAAAGCGGAGCAAAACATTCGTGGCGTTGTGGCCTTGCCGCACGGCACAGGCAAAACCGTGCGTGTTGGCGTGTTCGCTAAGGGTGATAAAGCCGATGCAGCAAAAGCAGCAGGCGCAGATGTTGTGGGGGCAGAAGAGTTGGTTGAAGAGATCAACAAAGGCGTCATTAATTTTGATCGGTGTATTGCAACGCCTGATATGATGGGCTTGGTTGGTCGCGTGGCAAAGATTTTAGGTCCCAAAGGCTTGATGCCTAATCCCAAACTGGGCACCGTTACACCTAATGTTGCCGAAGCAGTTACTGCAGCAAAAGCAGGGCAAATTGAATACCGTGCGGAAAAAGCAGGAATTATTCATGCCGGTATTGGCAAGGCCAGTTTCTCTGATGCAGCCTTGCTGGAAAACTTCAAAACGTTGCTCGGCGCAATTCAAAAAGCAAAACCCAGCGATGTGAAAGGCACGTACATTAAAAAAGTGGGCGTAAGCTCCACAATGGGTGCGGGCGTGAAGGTTGAACTTGCGAGCTTAACAGCGGCGTAAGGATTATCTGTATTGAAGACAGAGAGCGCCCGATAGGAAACTGTCGGGCGTTTTTTTTGCAATAGAATGACTTTGAGGGAGATTGTCATAGTACGACGATATACGAATATATATTTGTTATCGTGATACCTTGGTGGTACCTGAAGAAATTTATCGCAGATAGTGAACACTCACTCAATCCCGCTAAGTCCTTGATAAATAAATGGTGGAGGAGGTAGGATTTGAACCTACGAACTCCTAAGAGGGCAGATTTACAGTCTGCTATCTTGCTTGTAGATGGGTGTAGATACAAGTTTATATATGTTGCTAAAAACTAGCATTTAAGCCACACACAAGGCGAGTTGATGTGGATAGGTGTAGATAAACATATTGCCTGAGTTGCTACATTCTGCTACCTAGCTGCTACCTAGAAAATTCTAGGTAGCAAAATGCGGGGGCAATCATGACAGGCGCAAAACTCACAAAGCGGCTAGTGGAAGCCGAAAAGCCACAACAAAAAGATGTGTTCTTGTGGGATAGCGAACTGAAAGGGTTTTGCTGCAAAATCACGCCAACGGGTAAGCGTGCTTATTTATTGTATTATCGCACGCAAGAAGGACAGCAACGCAAACCCAAGCTAGGCGACCACGGCGTTGTAACGTGCGAACAAGCGAGAGAGATGGCATTAAAGATGCTGGCAGCGGTGAGCGTTGGCAAAGACCCAAGCAAAGAGAAACAGGAACGGCGCAAGGAATTAACTGTTGCAGAGCTTGCCACCCGCTACCTTGAACAACACGCAACTGTTCGCAAGAAGCCGCGTAGTGTTGAAGAAGACGAGGGAAACCTTACCCGTCACATTCTCCCTGCCCTTGGCAAATACAAAATTAGTGACCTAAGCCGAAAGCATATCAACGACTTGCACCATAAAATGAAGGACAAACCCACCACTGCCAACCGTGTGATTGCCCTCCTCTCTAAAATGCTGAATCTTGCCGAGGCATGGGGATTGCGTGTTGACGGCACAAATCCTTGCCGTCACGTTCAAAAATACAAAGAAAACAAACGAACACGCTACCTTTCAGAGGCAGAATTGGCACGCTTAGGGGATGTCTTGAACAAAGAGCTTGCAAACGGTGCTAATGCCAACGCCGTGAACGCAATCCGCCTGCTTATCTTAACGGGTTGCCGCCATAGTGAGATTACAACGCTTACATGGGATGAGGTGGATATAGAACGGCAATATTTACGCCTTAAAGACAGCAAAACAGGTGCAAAGACCGTGCCCCTTAATCCCCCCGCCTTGGCATTGCTTGCCTCAATCCCTCGTCATAAGGGTAATACACACGTTGTAGCGGGAAAGCTGAAAGACAGCCATTTAACGAACCTTGACCGTTATTGGAAAAGCATACGGATAAAGGCAGGGCTTGAGGATATACGCCTGCACGACTTGCGCCATACTTATGCAAGTGTTGGCGCGGCGGGTGGTTTAAGCCTCCCTGTGATTGGTGCATTGTTAGGACACACGCAAGCCTCCACAACACAACGCTATGCTCACCTAGCAGATAATCCTCTTAAACAAGCAAGTGATGCCATAGGCGCAAAATTGGCAGCCGCCATGAGTGGTAAAGCGGGTGGTGAGGTGATACCCCTGCATGGGCATAAGAAGGGGTAAGAGATGCTTGTGTTTATAGACGAAAGCGGCGATGCGGGTTTTAAAATAGATTCCTCCTCACACTTGATTGTAACAATGACCGTGTTTGAGAACTATCAAGCAGCCGATGTAACACGCTGTATTATTGCCAATTTATTGACACGCACAGGCGTAAAGCGAGAATTTCATTTCAGCAAATTGGCGGCACATTACAAAACCCTCTTTTTTGAGACGGTACAAAGCCAAGATTTTTCTGTGTATGGGATTGCCATGGATAAAAAGCGTATCACCTCCGACACGCTGCACAATAACACCCATAGTTTCTTTAACTTCACGTTGCGGCAACTCATGATGCGCACACCTATCAATAACGCCCGTATTAGAATTGATGGGAAAGGCAGCAAACAAATGAGGCAGGAAGCAAAAGCCTATTTCCGTAAGGAAGTGCCACAAGATGTGATTAAGGATGTAAAGTACATTGATTCCCATACAGAGCCGCTCATTCAGCTTGCGGATATGGTGACGGGTGCAATAGCACGCGAGTATATGCGCCCAGACACGAAAGACAGCCAACGCTACAGGGCGTTGCTTTCAAAGCGAATTAAGAATGTTTGGGAGTTTTCTTGAGGGTGTCCCCGCCTCCTAGTCCCGAATTGGGAACTAGAACACCATACGGAGCCATTTCGGAGGCGTGGGCAATTTTCACTAATCATATTAACTGAAAATGCTAAAAAGTCAATCGTGTTGTTGTCCTATAGCGTCCGATAGTGTCTATTGTTGTCCGTTGTAGATTAAATACCAAACAGAGAGAACAGCACAATGAGCACCGCCTCTATTCCTTTTAAAGCCGTTTTGGTTAATTCCTTGAAAGACCCCTTGGAGGCAAAGGCGTATCTTGATGTTGCCCTAGAAGAGTATGAACAAGAGGGCGACTTACCCTTTTTTCAGCAAGCCTTGCGGGTATCAAGTGCAAAACTAGTGGTAACAGTGGTAACAGTGGTAACAGTGGTAACAGTCCTTGAAGATGCACTGCTTATAAGGCTTTCAGTGTTACCGTTTTTTGTTACCACTTGGTTTTTCAGTGGAAACAAAAGTGGTAACAGGGGCGTTATGCATGAACACCTGCCACCTGCCCTTGTGATGCATCACGCAGGTAAGAGCGCAACGCCTCTGTGATAATACCACTACGACTGCTATGCTTATATGCCGCCAAGCGTTCTGCTTGCTGCATTAAGGCTTCATCTACAGTGATTTGATACCGCTTTGCATGGCTTTGTAGGGTGAGCGGAATCATCTGCACCGCGACCAACACAGATTTATCCGCATCATCTAGCCGTTGATAGTCTACCCGCTCAAAGGGCGTTGGCGGGGGCAACACTTCCCCATCAGCATAGGTGCTAAGGGCATCTTGCGCCATAAACAACGCCTCTTCAAACGTATCACCACAGGTGTTGCAGCCGTCTAAATCAGGGAAGCGAACGCTAAAGCCTGCCTCTCCTTCCCATTGAGTGATAAATGCGGGGTAATATACGATAGCCATATCTTTATCTTTCGTTTCTCAATTTAACGCCTGTTTGCCGCTCGATAGCACGAAGCGTTCCAAGCGGAATTTCCTTATTATGGGGCACGATGGTTATTTGCTTGTCTTTACGGAGTTTAGTGTGCGACCCCTTGCCGCCTAGAACAATCTCCCATCCTGCTTGACACAACAGCTTTATGACTTCACTGGACTTTAGCGGCATATCGAGCCTTTCTTGTTTTGTGTATACTATACACATCATAGCGGTTTTGTCAATCTCTATGTAAATGACGCTGTTGCTAATTATTGCAGCGTGTTGCCCCGTGTTGCTAAATACCCGTTTTTGGTGTAGCGTCCCCCTTGAGCGTGGCTAGGCTGTACACCGAACATGGGCAACCCCCAGGGCGATTGCATTAGAAAAAATAACACATTGAAAAACAATGATTTTTCAGAATTTCAACATCAAAGCCTATCGCATAACGTATTGTTTTTAAAAGAATAAAATTTCTAATACGATTGCCCTGGGGCAACCCCTGCCCCATTGCCACGCTCTCTTTGTGGGGGTGAGCAGGGGTGCGAGATGGAAATAACTGTAAGATCTGAAAAAAGTTTTGCTCTACATGACCCTGTAAAGAGCGCTTATGTTTATGCAATACAACTTTATTACTTATCTATCATGCTATTTCCTGATGACGCTCTAAGAGCTTGTCTCGAAACTTTACATAGACGGGAAAATTTTATATATTCTTTTTAGTTGAAAAAACA
>JBILKT010000153.1:0-4389 GCA_044376545.1 Alphaproteobacteria bacterium | reverse complement strand
AGCCTTGATAGAACAACACGCCGTGTTGTGCAATAATTCTCTCCTCACGGATGTTTCGCTAAAAGTGGTAACGGGTGATATGGTTGCCATCACCATCCCTGAAATTATCGAGAGTACCTTGCAAGCACAAGATATTCCGTTGGATATTGTGTTCGAGGATGCCCATTTATTGGTAATTAACAAACAAGCAGGGTTGGTGGTGCATCCCGCTGCGGGTAATCCCGATAATACACTGGTCAACGCGTTGCTCGCCCATTGCGGTGATAGCTTGCTAGGAATCGGTGGTGAAAAACGGCCGGGGTTGGTACACCGCCTAGACAAAGATACAACGGGTTTGATGGTTGTTGCCAAAACCGAACAGGCGCATCATCTGCTTGCCGCACAACTGCAAGACAGAACCATGAGCCGCACCTATCATGCGCTTATTTGGCAGCATATTCTCCCCTATAATGGCGACATTGTGGGCGACATTGGAAGGCACCCCATCCATCGGCAAAAAATGGCGGTGGTCAGCCGCAACGGCAAGGAAGCGCTAACGTATTATCACACGTTTGAACTGTTTAAACATTGTAGCTTAGTGGAATGTAAACTCGCAACAGGGCGGACGCATCAAATTCGCGTGCACTTAAGCCATAAGGGGCATCCTGTGGTAGGGGATGCGGTGTATAGTCGCCAACAACGTGGCAAACAGCTTGTCGAAGACGTAACACTAAAAGCCCTGAAAAACTTTCCACGCCAAGCGCTTCATGCCTATCAACTCACGTTTGTGCATCCTGTGTCACAACAAGAGATGACTTTCAACGCGCCGTTGCCTGCGGATTTTCAAGCGCTGCTTGACACAGTGCGCGGTTAAAAAGCCCCCCTAAAGACAAAAGGCACGAAGGATTCCTCCCCCGTGCCTAAAGCCTCATGCTTTCTTGGTTTACGAATGTACCGCTTCTCCATGCAGGTGAAGGTCAATCCCTTCTACCTCATGATGGCTCTCTACCCGCAATCCAACAACAGCTTGGATAATTTTAAGCAACACAAACGTTGCAACGCCTGAGTAAAGCGCGATGGCAAGTGAGCCAACAATTTGTGCAAGCAACAAGTTCGTGTTGCCTTGCAGTGCCCCCGCAACCCCGCCGATAGCTTGGTCAGCAAAAACCCCTGTAAGGACAGACCCTAAAAACCCACCCACACCATGGACACCAAACACATCAAGGGAATCATCATACTTAAAAGTAGATTTCAGCCAGTAACATGCCCAAGGACAAATAACCCCTGCGGCAATACCAATGATTAGTGCACCTGTCACGTTCACAAAGCCAGAAGCAGGCGTAATGGCAACAAGCCCTGCAACCGCCCCTGAAAGAGTTCCCACAACAGAAGGCTTGCCTTTGAGTGCCCAGTCAACCAGCATCCATGTTAGGCCTGCAACCGCTGCTGCAACTTGCGTGACCAACATGGCCATGCCTGCGCGTTCGCCAGAAGCAACAGCAGAGCCTGCATTAAAACCAAACCAGCCCACCCAAAGCAATGACGTACCGATGAAGGTGAAAGCAAGGTTGTGTGGCTCGTCTTTGCTCGCATCATGCCGTCTGCCGAGAACGAGTGCGGCAACAAGGGCTGCAACCCCTGCGTTAATGTGCACCACAGCTCCGCCCGCAAAGTCAATCATCGCACCGAAGCCGAACAGACCTGCAAAGTTTGTCACACCCACGCCGCCGATAAATCCAGCAGGTCCCCACACCGCGTGGGCAACAGGGATGTAAACAACAGTTAACCACAACGCGGTAAGCAGTAAGACGGACGAAAATTTAATACGGTCGGCAACAGAGCCAAACAAAATCGCCGTAGTAATCGCCGCGAACGTCATTTGAAACATAATAAACACAGATTCAGGAATCGACGTGCCACTCGCAATTGTGCCAATTTTCATGTCCCCTAATAAAATCCGTGATGCGCCGCCTAAATAGGCTGTTCCTTCGGTGAAAGAGAGGCTGTAGCCGTAAATAACCCACAAAATAGATACAAGACAGCATGCCGCCAAACTTTGCATCATCGCGGCAAGCAAGTTTTGCTTACGCACCAACCCACCGTAAAACAACGCGAGTCCGGGGATGAGCATCATCAAAACGAGTGTTGTGGAAATAAGCATCCACGCCGTATCGCCCTTATCGATAGTGGGGGCAGCTGCTTGCGCAAAAGCACTGAAAGATGTCGTGCCTAAAAAGGCGATGCTACACAGTAGCATGGGTATCAGTTGAAAAAGTCTCATAAAGCGTTTCATTCTCTTTCTCCCTTATATTAGGTTGATATGTGTACGTTTAAAAAATCACCAGTGCTGCACTGCAACAATTCGTCTCGCACACTAAAGAACAAGGGTTTACAAGGTGTAAAGAAAAATAATTACTCTGATTTGGTTATTTTTTTTGGCAGTGCGGCATTAAATACTGTGTATCAAGCTCTATTCCAAAGAAATCCTGACGTTTTTAGGCGTGTCGTAAATGCAACATTAAAGAGGATAAAACTTTTTGCCTCATCGCAGACTCTCAATACTTTTTTAAACCTTCCTTGGTATGGTCTCTTAAAATAGTTCACCCACCCCCCATATTTTAAGAGCGTTTCATGTCCATTTCTCTCAAGCAAAAATTCCTTGGTCTCAGCGCGATTATGGCCGCTTGTTCTATCACCGTTTTGGTGAATATTGACAATGGCGTTAAAGATCTATCTCAGGAGATAAAAGCAGGAAGTTTGGCAAATGAAATTTTGCGTAACTTTATGCAGGGCGACATGATGCACGATGCAATTCGCGGCGACGTCATTTTATCACTCTTGGCAGCACAAAGTAATAAACCAGACATGCTGAAAGAAGCCCAAAATGGGTTAAAAGAGCACAGCACCTCTTATAAGGAAACAATTGCAGCAAATAAAGAGCTAATCACTGCTGATGCTTTAAAACAAGAGATTGCAAAAGTGCCCCCCCTAGTAGAGGCGTACATAGCATTCGCGGAAAAGAACATCGCGTTGGCAGAGCATAATCCCGCAGCGGCAACAGCAGCTTTTCCTGAATTTGAGAAAGAATTTACTGTTTTAGAAGCAGTACAAAGTAAAATAGGAAAAAAAATACAAAGTTCATCGGCAGAAAATAAGGTAGATGCTGTGGAACATGCGGCAAGTATTCAGCAACAGAATCGCCTGTTTTCTATAGTGCTATTGCTGCTTAATATTAGCTTGTCTGCCTTTACGATGACATTCGTATTTAAACCCTTCAGAAAAGTGAATGAGGCGATGAATACCTTGGCAGCAGGCGATAAACAAACCGGTGTTCCCTATACTAACAAACAAGATGAAATAGGCAAAATGGCAGCATCACTGCAAATTTTCAAAGAAAATGCGTTGCAAGTAGAACGGCTGCAACAGGAACAGCTCCGCCTGCAAGAGGAAAATATTGTCAGCTGTAGACAGTCGATGCATGAACTCGCCAAGAATTTTGAAGAGCGCGTTTCAAGCATTGTGAATAGTGTCAGTGATGCAGCGTCAGACTTGCAGAAAACATCGGAAAAACTCTCTAGTGTGGTGACAGAAACGCAAAACCAAAGTAACGACGTGTTATCTTCTGCACAAGGCGCAAATGCCAACGTACAATCAGTTGCAGCAGCGGCAGAAGAATTGTCTGCGGCACTAAACGAGGTTTCGCATACCGTGGTACGCACTTCCGAAATGTCACGTAGTTCTGCGAACGATGCCGCCGCCTCGCAACAAGAATTGGATAACTTGCAAAAAGCTATCAGTGATGTTGATCAAATCATCAGTGCTATTGATTCAGTGACCGAGCAAACAAACCTGCTTGCTCTTAATGCAACGATCGAGGCATCACGCGCAGGGGATGCAGGCAAAGGTTTTGCCGTGGTGGCCGCTGAGGTTAAAAATCTTGCCAATCAAACAGCACAGATGACAAAAGACATTACAATTAAAATCGAAGCCGTTAAGAATTCTGCACAACAGGCAATCCAATCGACCACCATGATTATCCAGCAGGTGCACGATATTGATATCGCAACCACCAGTTTTGCGGCATCTATTAAACAACAGACAGCCGCAACGGTTGAGATTAGTCGCAGCACACAACAGGCATCCACAAGCACTGCCGAGGTTTCACAAAGCGTGATGGGCATTCAAACCGCAGCAGATCAAACACATTCATCGGCTAAATCGGTAGAAAAATCTGCTGATCGACTAGCCGCCCAAGCCTCCACCCTCAAAAACCAAGTGGACGCGCTGCTCAGCGAAATTCGCGCGGCGTGATCTGAGAGCTTGTCCCGAAACTAACGTGCAAGTTTAAAATTGATCTTTTTGGCTGCAAAATCACCCCAAAATAGGGAAAATACCCCAGTATATCCCGCT